>JASLKQ010000085.1 GCA_030747505.1 Verrucomicrobiota bacterium
CTTTCAGTGGCCATAGGACTGATCTTTGGTCTTTGGCCAGCGATCAAGGCAGCTTCTCTCGATCCCATTGAGGCGTTACGACACACTTAATTGCCGTTGACCGGTTTTATCGGTTCCCGTAGCTTTTCGGCCTCACCCTTTTAAGAGCTATGAGATTTGGTATTAACACCTTCCTATTCACTTCACCCTTTACAACCAAAAGCACGAGTCTTTTCCCCAAGTTTAAGAAATGGGGTTTTGAGACGGTCGAAATCCCGATTGAGGCACCTGAACATATTGACTCAGTCAAAGTCAAAAAAGCCCTGGACCGTAATGGACTCGTTTGTGGTTCGGTTTGTGCCTGCATGGGGCCCGGCCGGGATTTTCGGGGGAGTGCAAAGGATCAACGCGAGGCGATGAAATATTGTAAGGCGCTCATTGATCACATGGTGAATTTGGGTTGCCCGTCATTAATTGGTCCGGTTTATAGCGTCGTAGGTAAGGCCGATGCGGTGGAGCCCAAGCAGCAAAAAAAGGAATTTGCACTGGTGGTGAAGAACCTGAAGGTGCTCTCCGCCTATGCCGAGAAGAAGGGTGTTCAGATTTGCGTGGAACCCCTTAATCGGTTTGAGACGGATTTTCTTAACACCTGCGAAAAGGGACTGCGCCTTATCAAGGCCGTTGGCAGCCCCGCACTCAAGCTGCATCTGGACACTTTCCACATGAATATTGAGGAAAAAAATCAGGCTGCAGCGATCCGTAAGGCGGGCAAGTTACTCGGCCACTTCCATGCCTGCGGTACCGACCGGGGCACCCCGGGTAATGACGAGCTTGATTGGAAGCCGATCATTAAGGCGCTTAAGTCCGTTCGCTACAAGGGGGACGTGGTGATTGAAAGTTTTACAACTGATGTAAAAGTCATTGCCCGTGCCGCCGCCATCTGGAGACGCATCGAGCCTACCCGCGATGAGATAGCAGTGAAGGGCCTGAAATTTTTGAAGAAAGCGTTCAAGTAAATCATCCAATCAAAGTAACCATGAAAAAAAACATCATTATCTTTTTAGCAGCAACCCTTCTACTGCCGGCTTTGGCAGCGGAAAAAGGCTTTGAGTCCATCTTTGATGGAAAAACCCTCAAGGGCTGGAATGGCAACCCAAAGTTCTGGAGCGTGAAGGGCGGAGCGATCACAGGTCAGACCACCAAGGAAAATCCCACCAAGGGCAATACCTTCATTATTTGGGAAGCAGGTAAGCTCAAGAACTTTGTGCTCGAGTTGGATTTCAAGATTCTGGGCGGAAATAGTGGCATTCAGTACCGCAGTTTTAAAAAGGCCGGGAACAATGATGGCTGGCGTATTGGAGGGTATCAGGCGGATTTTGCGGCGGGAGCCGGTGGCGACCGTTACTCAGGCATCTGCTATGGGGAAGCATTCCGCGGCATCCTTTCCCTCAGGGGCGACCAAACGATCCTCACCAAGGAAGGCAACAAGCTTAAGAAGACGATCAAGAAAATCGGTGATGCCGCCGCACTCGGCAAGCTGGTGAAGAAGGAGGATTGGAACACCTTCCGTATTGAAGCCAAAGGCTTCGAACTGACCCATTACATTAATGGCGAGAAGATGACTGTGTTAATCGATAACGATGAGAAGACTCGCCGCGCTGAAGGCCTTCTGGCGTTGCAGTTACACCAAGGTCCACCGATGACCGTGCAGTTCCGCAACATACGCGTGAAGCATCTTAAATAATTCATAGCTGGAACTGCCCCTTCTCTTGAAATGATGAAGAATCCGTTGCGTTGGTTGGTGTTATCATTACTGACGGGTGTGTTGGTCGGTGAGGCAGCTGATAAAAAAATCCTTCTCATCGCAGGACGGCCCAGCCATGGCCCCGGGGACCATGAGTTTCGGGCAGGTTCGCTTTTGCTCGAGAAGTGTCTGGATAAGCTGCCTGGTATTACCGCCGAGGTCCATGACATGGGCTGGCCGAAAAGTGATGATGCATTCAAGGGGGCCAATGCCATCCTGGTTTATGCCGATGGCGGCGGGCGTCACCCTGCGATGCGTCCTGAACGAGTGAAGCTCATTAACGGGCTTGTTGCCCAGGGAGTCGGTATCGGTTGTGCACATTATGGGGTGGAAGTTCCTGCAGGAGATACCGGCAAAACCATGCAGAATTGGATCGGAGGGTATTATGAACATAAGTTTTCAGTGAACCCCATGTGGGCTCCTGATTACCGAAAATTCCCGAAGCACCCCATTGCCAATGGCGTAAAGCCCTTCAAGGTGGTGGATGAATGGTATTTTAACATGCGCTTTCGTGACGATGGGGTGGGTAAAGTTACGCCCATTCTTACGGCTAAACCCGGTAAGGATGTGCGGGGTGGGCCTTATGTTTACCCGCGTGGGCCCTATAAACACATTATTGAAAGTGAAGGTCGTGCTGAAACCATGATGTGGGCTTATGAGGGCCCCAACGGAAGTCGAGGCTTTGGTTTCACCGGCGGCCATAAACACGCAAACTGGGGTAATGAAAACTACCGCAAGGTGGTGCTCAACGGTTTACTCTGGCTGGCCAAGTCAGAGGTGCCCAAGAACGGGGTGAGGTCCAGTGTTTCACCTGAAGAACTCAAAGCAAATCTTGATCCTAAGGGACGCAAAAAAAAGAAATAATTTAAACAGACTACCAATGAAAAAACTCCTGACTCTTTCACTTACTCTGGCGCTCGTGTTGGGCGCTGTAGCCAAACCCAAGAAGGTCGTGATGATTGCCGGCCCACGCAGCCACGGGCCGTTGTCCCACGAACACCGTGCGGGCATCATGCTACTGGCCAAGTGCTTGGAGCAAGGTGCCTCAGATCTTGTGTCGCCTACGGTGGTGACCAACGGTTTCCCAAAGGATGTTAGTATTTTCAATGAGGCCGATGCGGTGGTCATCTATAGTGATGGAGGCGGGCGCCATCCAGCATTGGGAGGCAACAACCTTGAGACTCTCGGCAAACTGATGGACAAGGGGGTTGGCTTTCTAACCATTCACTACGCGGTGGAGCCGACCACCAACAAGGGCAACAAGGAATTCATCAAATGGCAGGGAGGTTGTTTTGAGACGCATTGGTCAGTGAATCCCCACTGGATTGCTAACTTTAAGAAACTGCCCAAGCACCCGATCACACAGGGCGTTAAACCCTTCAAGGCAAATGATGAGTGGTATTTCCATATGCGCTTTGCGCCGGATATGAAGGGGGTGACACCTATTCTTTCGGATGTGGCCCCCAAGGAGACCATGAGGCGCGGGGATGGAGCCCACAGTGGTAATCCGGCCGTGCGCAAGAGTGTGGCAGCGGGTGAACCGCAGCATGTGGCTTGGGCCTTTGAGCGGCCCAATGGCGGTCGCGGGTTTGGTTTCACGGGCGGACACAACCACCTCAACTGGGGGGAAGATAATTTTCGCAAGACGGTTCTCAATGCAATCGTCTGGGTAGCCAAAGCTGAGGTGCCCAAGGGCGGTGTGCCCAGCAAGTTGGTGGAGAAGGATTTATATACCAACCTCGATAACAAGGGGCGTAAGCCCAAACCCAAGAGTAATCCTGGCCCCAAGCCTTCAGGCAAGGTGACCGGCCCCAAGGCGGTGGCTGAATCGAAGTTGATCACCAAGAAAACCGGCCCGACCAAGCTGGAGGCGAATATCAAGGGGGCCAAGGAGTTGCACTTGGTGGTGACCGATGGCGGCAATGGCTTTGCCTGCGATTGGGCCGACTGGGCCCAGCCCACGCTTATCGATGAGGCAGGGATGCCGACAAAGTTGACGTCTTTAAAATGGAAGAGTGCCTCCAGTGGTTATGGTTCCGTTCAATTGGATAAAAATTGTGGCGGCAAGCCCTTGCGTATTGCGGGCAAGTCCGTGGAGTTTGGGATCGGCGCACATGCCAATTCGCTCATTAGTTACGTGCTTCCTAAAGGGCACAAGTTCGTGAAGTTTGTTTCCACCGTGGGGCTCGATAATGGAGGAACCGATCAGGGGGCCTGTGGCAATGTATCCAGTGTGCAGTTCCACGTGTTTACCCAGCGGCCCAAGTTCGCCAAGGTGTCTTCGGGGGGCGGTCAATCCACCGGTGGAAGCACGCCTGAGGAAGCGTTGGGCAACCTTGATGTGCATGAGGCGTTGCAGGCAGAATTGTTTGCTGCCGAACCAATGATGCTCAGCCCGGCAAATATCGATATTGATCACCGTGGCCGCGTGTGGGTGTGTGAGGTGATCAATTACCGCCGTCACAATGGCAAGCGTCCGGAGGGAGATACCATTCTCATCCTTGAGGATACCAACGGTGATGGAAAGGCGGATTCCAAAAAGATTTTTTATCAGGGCCGCGATATTGACTCAGCGCATGGTGTATGTGTGCTGGCTACGGCTGATGGCAAAAACACAAAGGTTATTGTTAGTGCTTTGGACAAGGTGCAGGTGTTTACCGATGTGGATGGCGATGACAAAGCCGATAAAAAGGAGACTCTTTTTAGTGGCATCAGCGGCGCGCAGCACGACCACGGGATTCACCAGTTCATGTTTGGCCCTGATGGTCGTTTATACTTCAATTTTGGAAATACCGGGAAACAGCTTAAAGATAAGAATGGCAATCCGGTCATCGATCTTGCAGGAAATGAGGTGAATGATCGCCGCAACCCTTACCAGCAGGGAATGGTATTTCGCTGTGAGCTTGATGGGAGTCGTCTTGAAACTCTGGGTTGGAATTTTCGTAACAACTGGATGGTCGTTGTTGATAGTTTCGGCACACTTTGGCAGAGCGATAATGATGATGATGGAAATCGGGGTGTGCGTATCAACTACGTTATGGAATACGGCAACTACGGCTATCGCAGCGAAGTAACCGGAGCTGGTTGGCGGACCAAACGCACTAATATGGAAAAAACGGTTCCTGAACAGCATTGGCATCTTAATGATCCGGGGGTAATGCCAAACTTGCTCCATACCGGAGCGGGCTCGCCGACAGGTATTTGTATCTATGAAGGGGATCTTCTTCCCAAGGTGTTTCAGGGACAGATGATTCATTGTGATGCCGGTCCCAGTATTGTACGCGCGTACCCCGTGAAAAGAAGTGGAGCAGGTTATACAGCCTCCATCGTTAACGTTCTAGATGGTGCGAAACGTGACAAGTGGTTCCGTCCATCCGACGTGAAGGTTGCGCCAGATGGTTCGTTAATCGTGGCTGACTGGTATGACCCGGGTGTGGGAGGCCACAACATGCGTGATTTGGATCGTGGTCGACTGTTTCGTGTGACTCCAAAGGGCCACAAGGGGTATAAGCCGACAAATAACGACTTTAAATCCACAGCAGGACTGATTGCTGCACTGGAGAACCCGAATAACTCTGTGCGTCACGTCGCCTGGACAGAGCTCAACAAGCGTCAGGCATCTGTGAAGCCCGCACTGCAAAAGATGGCCCAAGATGACAATCCCCGCATGCGCGCGCGCGCATTTTGGTTATTGGCCAAGATCGCAGGCAATGCCCAGGCGACCGCGGATCAGGCCACGAAGGACAAGGATGAAAATATACGTGGCATGGCTTTACGCATTGCGCGTCAGCATAAGCTGGATGTCATTGGGATCATCAAGCAGCTTGCCGGGGACAAAAGTGCCTTGGTTCGTCGCGAATGCCTGATAGCCATTCGCCACAATAAAAGCAAGGAAGCCCCTGCGTTGTGGGCAAAGCTGGCCAATGCCCACGATGGCAAGGATCGATGGTATCTAGAGGCCCTCGGCCTTGCTGCAGATAAGCAGGAGAATGCATTTTTTGATGCTTGGGTGAGTGAGGCCAAGCTTAACACCGCTGCTGCTCGTGATATCATCTGGCGTAACCGTGGTACTCATGGAGCAAAGTTCCTCGCCGATATTATCCTCGATAAGAAAACCACCGAAGCTGAAAAGCTTCGATATATACGGGCGTTGGACTTTATTCCCAAGAGTAAAGAAAAGGATGAAGCTCTTGCTCGTATTGCGTTAGGTTCCCTGTAGATTTTCCCAAAGGATTTGCAAATCGGCCGCACTTCGGTGCTGGCCGATTTTTTTGTATGGCGTTAGGATATTGCCGTGAAGTGGTTTATAGCGATGTTGCTTTTGGCATTCACGACTTCTGCCGCAGATAAACTGACGCCAGAAAAAGTGAACACAATGATTGAGGCATTGAGCCGTCTGGATCCTGCTGTGGTGAACGGCAATGAGCGTCTTAAAATGGTACTTGGCCAGATTTTGAATGCTACTCGTGGTGAGACGCGTTTTGTTGGTTTGGTCAAAAAGTTCGAGGTAAAAGGTCGCGAGTCGGATCTACTCGATGTGGCTGCAAAACATCCGGCTGATCCGGCAGGTGTGCAGGCTTTGGTAATGGTGCTGGGTGACGAAGGACAAAAGGCGGTGACTGCGATCCTGCACGGCAATGATGCGAAGCAGGCGGCTGCGGTGGCCAAGGCTCTGGGGAACAGCAATAACCAGAAAGTGATTCCGCTACTCGTACCTTTGGTGACCGAAACAAAGATTCACAATAATGTACGTCAAGAGGCTATCAAGGGGCTGGTAAATTTTGAGGAGGGAGCAAAACAGATTCTCACATTGGCCAAGTCGGGAAAATTACCCCAGAGCGCAAAATTTACTGCCAGCATGGCGCTGCGCACGGTGCGCTGGGTTGATATCAAGAAAGAGGGTGCCAAGGTTTTGCCTTTGCCATTCGGGAAAAATGCCAAACCACTTCCACCGATATCAGAACTGGTTAAGCGCAAAGGGGATGTGATCAATGGCGCGAAGGTGTTTTTTCGTGATACGGTGACTTGTGCGCATTGTCACAAGGTGGCAGATCAGGGCATTGATGTTGGGCCGGCACTGACAGAGATTGGCAGTAAACTGCCTAAGGAGGAATTATATGCGGCAATTCTGGATCCCAGCGCAGGGATTTCCTTTGGTTATGAGGCGTGGTTGGTAACAATGAAGGATGGCAATGTGGCTTTCGGGATTATTGAAAGTGAAACGCCTGGGGAGATTTCGGTGAAAGGGCCAACCGGGGTGGTGACCAGGCATCCCAAGGCAAATGTGAAAGGCCGCATGCAACAGACCGTTTCATTGATGCCACCGGGGCTACACCTGACAATGAATGAAACAGAGTTGGTGGATTTGATCGAGTACCTAGCTTCCTTAAAGAAGCAGTAGATCAGCCCGGGGGCCAGGTCATCTCCCGTCCGCCGAGGATGTGTAAATGCAGATGAGGGACGGTTTCACCGGCATCTGCGCCATTGTTGAAAACGAGTCTGAACCCCTTCTCGTGCAGCCCGAGTTCGCCGGCTACTTCACGTGCTTTCAGTAATAAATGGCCAAGCACCTGATGATCTTCAGGCTCGGCTTCGGCAATGCGTGTGATGGGTTTCTTTGGGATGATGAGAACATGGGTGGGGGCCTTCGGATTGATGTCATTGAAGGCGATAACAAGGTCATCCTCGTAAACGATGTCGGCGGGGATTTCGCGCGCGATAATTTTTTCGAACAGCGTCATGCTACACGATCATCAGCGTGAGCTTGGCTTCCTGTTGATGTTCCGAAACAATATGTCGCAGGTAATCAACGATTTGGTCGTTGAGCTTTTGTGAACGGGGACCCCAGTTCTTGGTGCCGGTAAGTTTGTGAACCGCTTCCCTCAACCCCTTGACTCGCAACAACTCAGGCTTGCCGTGGAGATCGGCATGAATCTGATTTCGCAGGGTACAGAAGAACACCATTTCCAGTCCTTCACCGGCTTGATGGGCCAGATCGTGGAGGTTAGTCTCAGTTGCACCGGGAGTCGGTTCGCCGGTGTCGTTTTCATCGGCGGCCATGACCTTGAATCCAAAACCCCGCAAAATCCGTTCCAAGGCTAGGGTGAATTCGGCAACGGTGATTGAGCCGCGGCCCAGATCTATCTTGAAGTGGTAGATGACCGCTTCGGATGCTTCAGTGATGAGGGCCGGTTCAATCTCATTGAGGGCATCTCCCAGCAGCTCCACGGTGACATCGTGCGCAGAACAGGGAATGGATTCGCCGTCTGAAGTTTCAAAAACCAGGCAATCGGTATGTAGCTGAATCATGCTTTGTCTCGAGTTTTTTTACTGCTTGGACAAAATCGTCCGCTTCCTCAAAGCGTCGGTAGACACTTGCGTATCGCACATAGGCTACTTGATCGATTCCCCGAAGCCCGTTCATGACCGCTTCCCCAATCGAAATTCCCGGAACCTCCTCAGTGTATTCTTCGGATATCGTGTCGTAGATACGCTGGGTTAGGTCCTCAATCGCCTGTTGACTGATGGGACGTTTTTGGCAGGCTTTCGCGATACCGGAAAATAGTTTCTCCCTCGAGAATTCCTCCCGGCGGCCATCCCGTTTCACCACCATTAGCCGCTGGTGTTCTATCTGCTCGTAGGTTGTGAAACGACTCTGGCATTCATCGCATTCACGACGCCGGCGAATAATAGCGCCCTCTTTCGATGAGCGTGAATCAATCACCTTGTCCTCAATACAACCGCACTTCGGACAACGCATCCTGTTGTTTCAAACCTCCCTGGCAGAAAGCCACATGCAGTGGCCGTTCATTGTGTAACATGTGACCATTGCAGGGTCAAGATTGCACACGGTATCTCTTGTTAACACGATGGGTCTGTTACCTGAATAACCCTGACTGCATTCGTCCATCGACAACCGGTTAAGGGTGCCCTAATTAATTCGCGTGACCGAGTGGCCAGTCATTTTGATTGTCGGACTAACCGTCCTCTTCATTGGAATATCCAAGGCGGGACTTGGAGGAGGTTTGGGGATGTTGACGGCGCCACTTTGTGTTGTTGCCTTTGGGTTGGCGGGGCAACCACCGCAATTTGCCATTGGCTTTCTGTTGCCCTTATTGTGTGCGGGTGACGGTTTTTCCCTGCACCACTACTGGAGGCAATGGCGCTCCGAAAACCTGAAATATATGTTACCAGGAATCCTGCTGGGGGTGCTGGCAGGGGTGCAGGTAATGGGCAGGCTTGAGCCGGGTCATTTTAATCTGATTATCGGCGGTTTAGCCGTTTGCTTTGTCGCCTTTCAGGTGGTGAAGGAAAGGGTGTTCAAGAATGAAACCGCCTTTAAACCCGGTTATGGAACCGGCATGGCTGCGGGGATTGGAGCCGGGCTCACCAGCACCTTTGCGCACGGGGCCGGGCCGGTGATTAATATATTCATGATCCCTCAAAAGCTCGCGAAGGTTGAATTCATTTCCACCCGGGTTTTGATTTTTACGTGGATCAACTGGATCAAGATGCCGTTTTTTGTCGGGTGGGGTTTGGTCACAGTTGACTCTTTGAAGTGGGATTTGGTTTATCTGCCCCTGATTCCAGCAGGGGTCTGGATGGGTATCCGGTTGAACCGTAAAATATCGGAGGAAAAATTCAGAAAACTGATATATGCCCTCACTTTGCTCGCAGGACTCCATCTTATTATTAGCAGCCTGACAGCGTGATTAAACAAAACAATCCCCGGTGGTTTATTGAAATAGGGAAGGGTTTTTCTTTTTCCCCCTTCGGTTTTCTCCGCATCTTTTCAGGCAGGCTTAACAATGTATAAGAAGTTTTCCTTATATATCTTTGGGAAGCTGGTAATCGATACTTCGTTATCAAAGCCTTTCCTACGCTTTATGTCGTCAAAATAATATCCAAAAGCGATTAGTTGAGTCTTGGCCAAAGTAGAAAAAGTATCTTCTAAATGGGAACGATTATTTCCGTTATATCTATCGATATAGTTCTCATCATACTCTAAAGAACTGAAATAACCCTCTACAATCACTGCCACGAACTTATCACGGTCTCGAAAACTTTTTGTATCATCTAAAATAGAATCACTTTCAATAAAGGATAAACTACGTTGTCTATTTTTGAATAATTGTTTTTTTGCCGCGGACAAATTTTCTTTTTCAGTGATAACAATAGAAAAAAGACTCATGGAGATTTGGCCCTCTGAGAACCTCAACAAATTAAAATAAACGGGTCAATACGATTTGGATTTACTAAGACTTCATTCTCATCAGGCGTTCATTGGCCCGCTCGCAGTACGGTAAGTCGGGGTACCGACTCATGATTTGCTCGAGGCACTGTGTGGCCCCACCAGGGTTTCCTTTCCTGATGTGCCAATCAGCCATCAAATTCAACCAACGAGATATATCTTTTGGTTTTTGAAATGGATTACTTAATAAGTTGGTCATTTCTTTCCAAGCCAATTCCGTTTTTCCGTAGCGTTCAAAATAAATTCTGGCCAATTGTTCTCGTGTCACAATATCAAGCGGATGTTGATCCAACTGTTTTAAGCAGAGTGAAACTAACTCACTAGCATCTCGGGTATCATTCGAGTCCAATGAAAAGTCCAATCGAGCTATGCGTTGTGAGCAGTTAAATTCAATTTGTGAATTGGGATTACTTTTACACAATCCAATGAGAATTCTTTTGGCGCTCTCCTGATCGCCCGCCTTTAAATACCAGTCAGCAAGCTGGTTGAGTACGCCCGCAATCTTTCCAGCACCATGATTTTTTTGGGAAGCAACTTCCAAAAGAGTAGCTTCAGCAGAAGCAAAATCTCTTAGGGATTCCTTTTGTATTTCGGCTTTGAGTAGTTGCCCCTTATAGTCTTCTGGAAAATCTTCGAGCTGTTCCTCAATCAGCTTGATGGCTTCATGAGGATGACCCATTTTCCATTTCGATTCCGCCTGATCATATTTTGCGTGTGGTTCGACTTTTTCGCCGAACCCGTAAAATGATCTAGCCATTTTACCAACTGTGTAGTCTAAAAAGGGCCCTATCCATAAGAACCCCGCGATAGATAGCGGAATCGCGGCCAATACATATGTAATAAGATTATTTGGCGTATATAAATTTGACGCAAAGCGGACCATAATAACGCTTGCGATTAATTTCCAAACGATCTCACCGATTAAACCGGGCACCCAAAATTCTCTGAGCTGATCGGTTTTGCTGCTTTTGGAATTTTTGGGTTCATCCTCTGATGCGGTCCCGACATTGGGATTTTGAAGATAAGATGCCATTGTCAGTCTGGCTTTAACCTTCGCTTCTTGAACGATTCTTTTTTGAGCTCTTGCCCTTAAAAAATAATAGATAAGGCTGATCGCTATTAATGAAATTAAAACCATACCTGATGATTATTTGTTAATCAGCTTGGGATTCTTTTGCCTTTCAAGCCCCTTCTAAAAACCATCTTTAAATTCGCAATACCCCACCAACGCCCCAACCATCATCAACAAAAAAATGCTTCATACGCCCCAATTCTAACGCAATTGACTGTGTGTTTCCCACAAAAATAACCAACTAAGTTTATAATCATATGGAAAACAGAATTTGAGCCGACCATGTTTCAGGCCACTTGATTGGTCACAACCCGTGTAGAAAACTGTTTTTCACAGTTTAAGAGTTATTAAGGTGATTTTGGATGAACCCGTTATTTCCCGATTCTAGCACTGTTAGTTGGGGGTTATTTCACAAGTTGTGCCTCGTTAACTAACTTATGTTTGTTACTTGGATAACCTCTTCTTTGTTAGGAGTTACTTTATGGCAAACTCATTTTTTGCTAATGCCAAACAAGCGTGTTCAACCAATCAGTGCTCATCCCCCCACTCGGGCAGCCAGAAATATATTGGCTCAGTGGCGTGGAGTTGACCTCACTGCTCAAGAGAAGGCGCGGATCGACCACGCCCGGCACACCGCAGACCTCATGCCTGCAGTAATGAAAAAGCTCGGGATGGATCGAAGGCAAAGCGAAGCCGAGATCAGTAAGGTATGGAACGAGCTGATTGATCCCTTAATTACGTCACATGCTCAACCGGTGGGGATTCGTAAAGGGACCCTCTTTGTGAATGTGGACAGTAACGTTTGGCTCAGCGAGATTGTGCGGTATCGGCGTCATGAAATATTACAGCGTCTTCAGCACGCGTTCGGTCCTAATTTAATTGCGCGAATTTCATTCCGAGTCGGGTAGAGCTTAGAGCCTTTTCTGCTCTTCATTGATGAGAGCTTTGTATCCTTCCCTAAAGGTTGGATAACGCAATGCCCAGCCTTCTGCCTTCAGTTTTTTATTTCTCACGCGCTTGTTGGTGAGGGCTCTTTTCCGAAAAATGGACTCACCCTCAGGCGGCATGGATTTGGCGAGTTCTTTTGCCAGCCATTGAAAGAAGTGGAGTTGGGTTACCGGTTCGTTATCGACGGCATTATATATTCCGGGTTCGGTGTTCATCGCAGTCAGGATTGCCCCCACAACATCATCGCGGTGGATCATGTTCATCCATCGTTTTCCTTTGTCTGTGAGTACAGCTTCATTATTGATAAACTGGCGATAAAGGTAACCGCGTTCTGGGCCATAAATTCCTGCTATGCGGAGAATAGTGCAGTCAATGTCTGACTCCCTTAATATGGTTTCAGCTTCTACCAAATTTAAGGCTGTTCCTTTGACGGGGGTTTCAGGGGAGGCCTCATCTACCCAGTCGCCATTCATTTGTGGGTAAACATTGGTACTGCTGGTAAAAAGAACTCGCGTCGATGAATTGCCCAACCAGTTCACAAGATGGGTTGTTCCATCAACAAACACGGACCGATGGACTGCAACATCTCCTCGTGAAGAGGAAGTGGTCAGCAAAACCCAGTCGAACTCGCGTGGCAACGAATCGAAGGAGGCACGTTCGGTTACATCAACTTGGTGTGTGACTACACGCTCCAAATTAAATGGACTGCGGCGGGCTGCATGAATCTCGTGGCCCAATTCGGCGAGCTTTTGCGCCAGAGGAGTGCCAACATAGCCACAGCCAAGAATCAGTATCCGCATTATCTGGGCCGAAGTACTACCCGTGCTGGAGCACCATCGCTGCCGATAAGTTTGAGGGGAAGGCAGGCAAGGTCATATTCGCCGGGTTTAATTCCTGAGAGGTTCAGGCCTTCAATGATCCATACTTCTGCGCCCAGCAATTCCACATGGGTTTCGACACCATCTTTCTTGTATCCA
>JASLKQ010000086.1 GCA_030747505.1 Verrucomicrobiota bacterium
CTTTACCGCCACCCCACGACCAGCCATGGGCTGTTTAGGGTCCTGAAAGCCTTTCCACCTTTGTGCCACCTCATTCTTGAGTTTCTCCACCCTGCCATTGCGAATGAGAAACTCCGGATAAAAATTGTGTGCGTGCCACATGTTGATGTAGCCGAAAAAATGATTGAAGCCCACATCATTGGGGTTGGTGAAATTATCAGGAGTACCCACTCCCCATTTACCAATGCACGCGGTTTGATAACCCGCACCCTTTAATACCGAGGCCAGGGTTGACTGATGAGGCTGAATGACAATGGGTGCAGTGGAATTACCCCGCACCACCGTGCGGCCCATGTGCCGCCCGGTCATCAGCACACTGCGCGAGGGAGCACAAACCGTGCAGCCTGCATAAAACTGGGTAAACTTCATGCCCCCCTTCGCCATCGCGTCCAGTCGCGGTGTCTTGAGTTTCTGCTGCCCGAAACAGCTCAGGTCACCATAGCCCAGGTCATCGGCCAGGATCAGGATGATATTGGGTTTTTTGGCCGCTTGAATCGGCAGTGTCCAAATCACGAAAAGAAACCAGATCAAGAGGTAGCGCATGGTATGGCTCAATTCTGCCGCTCCCCACGGGGCGGGGCAAGTTCTACTGCACCGGCTTTACCAGTTCAATGAAGCCCTCACCCACATGTCGCGGCCCTTGGGCAGTGGAGGCACGGATGGCGATGGGCTGGTTATAGGGGCCAGGGTTGGGGCCGGTCGAAATTCTAAGCGTTGCGACAGATGCATACGGCGATAATTGCACCGGTTCACAATGCACATCCCGGATGTGGGGTGGCAATTGCAACTCCACAATCAGGGGTTGCTTGAGCGCCTCATTGGCACGACCCACCTTCACCTTCACTTCCACCGTTGCCTTTGGCCCCAGCAAAAAAGACCGGACTTTCGGTTCCACCGAGATATTTCCCTCAGCTGCCACGCTGATAAGCTGGTCATCGCGCGCGTTGGACGTGTAACTGATCTTGTGTTTCGTCCCGTCAAAATCAGTCATCTCACCCACCAACATCACCTGCAAACGACTCGTGCGCCCCACTTCCACTCGTGCAGAAAAATTGTAGGGATACTTGAATTGATCAACACCTGCAGGCACTTGAATCATTTGGTCAGTGACCCCCTGCAGGTGGCGAATCTGTTTATCGGCCAGCCTGACAGTCAGCGACCCCTCAAACCCGCCACGCTGCAACTCATAAGCACGATGATAGGTGCTCCCACCGGGCATCGCCGTAATAATCCGGTACACTCCCTTGTGTTTGAAAGGCACAACAGGGACCACTCCAAGGAGCAAATGGTCCATGCCTTGGGGTGTATTGGCCGTGCGGGTGGCATTTTGATCTGCCAACTCGCCGGTGCCGGTGATGGTAATCGGGTGCGCGGCAATCGGCGTATTGGCTGGCGCAATGAATTCCAGATTTGCCTCCTTGGCCCCCGCGGCAATAAGGGTATTGTGCACCGTCACATTGTTGGGCAAACCTTGTACGGTTAATTTCACCTCACCCTTGAAGTCACCATGGCGAGTGAGGGCCACCTTGAATTTCGGGCGACGCTTGGCATCCTCAGCCTTGAGTTTTTTTACCTCGGAAGTAGCCGTGCGTTTCTCGGCAGATAATTCTTTGATCCGCTCCGCCATCTTTGGGTCCTTCTTCGAAGTCTTCCTGGCAGCCTTCACGATCTCATCAATCTCAGCCAGCCGTTTTTCCAGTCGGACAATCTCAGCGGTATTTGTTTCCAGGCCACCCTTGGGATCCCGAAACACATTGAGATGGGAGGCAGAAAGGCTAAGGGAAAAATCCGGCGCGGACTGCTTCGACTCAACCGTTAACCGGTAGGCATAGGCCGGTCCACCGCGTGAATGAAACCGTTCACGCACCTTGAGGATATAAATACCGGCCACCTTGGCGGTGAACTCCAGTTTCGGATCCGGCTGACCCTTGGCCCGGTCATCATTGGTGGCCAGTTGCTTGTCTTCTATGTCATGGATACTTAAAACCGCATCCAACGGACTACCCATCTGGGCGGCAGCCAAATCCAGACTAACCGTTTGTTTCTCTTCCAACTGCAGCTGCCACTGGTCGGTTTGGCCCGGCTGAAGAATACGGCCATTGAGGACAACCGGAGACTGTACCGGGCCTGTTGCCGGTTCGATCAATTCCGGATATTCGCCCACCACAAATTTCACCTGTCCCAGATCCTTAACTGAGACCGCATGCGCTTCATCAGCACCTGCAGGAATGACAATTTTTGCGGTGTGTTTCTCCAGAGCCGGGCCGTGAAACTCCGCCTGCACCGTCGTGCCGCGCTGCGCACCCAGCGGGTAATGGGTTAGAATATGTGGTCCTTGTTTCAGAGTAAGCCGGTATATGTGATTCTGCAGTCCCCAGTATTTTGCATCACGCAGGTGTACCTGATATCGACCGGAAACCCCGGCCTTAAACCAATGCACCGGGTCGCCACCACGCATAGTCTTCCGGGTTGTCACCCGGCGACCATCGGGGCCACGCATTTCGAGCACGAGATTAACCGGTGACCCAAAGCGCTTGGCTGCCGCATCACACACAATGGTCTCGCCCGCCTTTGCTTCAAAAGTCCAGATATCGATATCCTCGCGCGGGAAAAGGCGGCCATTGGCCGTAACCGGTAGAGTCACCTCCTGGGGCAACGGTCGCCCATCCATTTCCTCTTCCATCACCTCAGGCAAATCGCCGACGACAAACTTGAGTGGCCTGGTTACCCCCTGCGAAGTCCAACAACGCCAAAACCGATGACCCAACTCGGCATCGGACGCCACAGTGATTTCATTGGCGTGATCCTTGGGGTAGTTTTCACCCCGCTGGGACAGCGGCTGATGGATGAGCGGCCCCTCAAACCAGACAGTCTTGATTCGTTTAACCTGGGGCCTGAACTTAACACCTGTGCCAAGCATCTCGAAATTGGCCTGACCATGAAAATAGTACCCACCAACACGTACCGGCACAGTGGTTCCGCGCTGGGCCCCTGCAGGGTAAATGTATTCAATACCAGGAGGTTCAGCTTGCAACAAACCGACTCCTGCTGCGAATAGGATGGCGCACCAGGATTTCACGCTAAAGTAGTTCCTTGATAACACGCCCGTTATTGGTCAAGGCAATCGGACGCCCATCAGGCGTGTGCATCTCACTGCGAGGGTTGATGCCCAACCGGTCATATACAGTTGCGCAGAGGTCTTCCGGTCCGTAGGGATTCTCAGCCGGATCCATCGCCCACTTGTCGCTCTTGCCAACCACACGTCCGCCATGAATCCCGCCTCCTCCAAGCAACACCGTGAAACAACGGCTCCAGTGATCGCGTCCGGCATCCTTGTTGATCTTGGGCGTGCGGCCGAATTCACCGGTAACCACCACCAGCGTTTTCTCCAGCAACCCGCGGTCATGCAAATCATTGAACAGCGTCGGGATTGCCAGGTCAAACTTCGGCAACAAATCCTCCTCCAACACCCGGAAATTATGAAAGTGCGTATCCCAGTTGGCGTGATCAATGGTTACGCACCGCACACCGGCTTCAATCAGGCGCCGGGCCATCAGGCAGGACTGGCCGAGGGTGGTACGCCCGTAGGCATCGCGCAACTTGTCCTTTTCCTGGCGGATATCAAAGGCCTTCTTCGCCACCGGCGAGGTCATCAAATCCATTGCCCGCTGGGAAAACACATTGAAATCCTTCGCCCCTTGATTGGCTTTCTGTTCTGCACTGGCCTGAAAGCGATCCACATCACGCAACAGTGATTGCCGATCTTCAACCCGCGAGGCGTCCACGCTCAAAGGCGGCTGTAAATCCGGCACCTTGAAGCCGGGGGAAGCAGGGTCAGCCTCGATGGTAAAGGGCACAGCTTTCGGGCCGAGATAGGCGGAGCTCCCGCTATTGTGCATGTTCGGCAGACAGACATAGGGGGGAATTGCGCCTCGCGCACCCAGCTTGTCAGCGATCACTGAACCCATGGCTGGATGCTGGTTGTTCGGCTTTAAACCGACATCAAACCCGCTGGTGGGATGATAACCGGTAAACATGTAGTGGTCGGCAGGACCATGCCCGGCATTGCGGTGGGTGAAGGAACGCACCTGGGAAAAACGGTGCATAAACCTGGCCGTTCTGGGGATGTGTTCCCCCACGCGTACCCCCGGCAGATTGGTGGGGATGCTGCCAAAGGGTCCGCGGATATTTTCCGGTGCATTGGGCTTGAGATCAAAGGTATCGATCGTACTCATCCCCCCCTTGAGGAAAACAAAGATAAAATTGGTATCGTTGCCCTGAAGTTTCGGTTCAGTCGCCAGAAGCTGCGCCAGAGGGAGATTCATCCCCAAGGCACCGGCTACGCCGACCTTTAAAAAATCGCGTCGCACGATTCGGTCACAATAAGCTCGTTTCATTTCCTGCTCCTTCATAATAAACTATCACTTGGCCGCTAATGGTTGAAGATAAATTCCAATGAATTCATCATGGCCCAGGCCAAATCCTCTGCCGCTTTTTGCCGCTGAAATCGGCGGCTCCCCAGATGTTGCACTGCCCTTGCCTGTTCGGTTTCCGAAGGCACACGATTGAACACCGTCAGATAGAGTTGCTGCACCAGAGCGCCATCATCCTCGTACCGATTGGTCAGTTGGGCAATCTGCCCCCCGGCATGACTGAGTTTGGCTTCCAACTGCGGTGAATTCATCAGGTGCAGGGCTTGTGCCATGCTCGCGCCAACCGATCGCTCGCATTCACACACTGACACCCGCGCCGGGCGACCGAAGAGCTTTAAAAAATAATGCTGCACCTGACTGTCCCACAATTGAATGGCACGCGAACCGGCCGGCACACCATGAAACTTGTTCTCCACGCCGGTCACTTGATCCACTGCATCAAGCAGCACCTCTGCAGGCAGACGCCGCAAGAGCGCACGTGAGTAGTTGCGCTCATCGAGCTCATTGGTGGGGTTGGGTTTTGAATCAAGCTGGTAGGTGCGCGAGGCCGTGATGAGCCTGATCATCGCCCGCAGATCATACCGATTCTTTACCAGTGCTGCAGACAGGGCCTCCATGAGGCCCGGGTTGCTGGGCGGGTTGGTGGCCCGCAGATCATCCACCGGCTCCACCAAGCCGCGTCCCATAAAGTGTGCCCATAAACGATTGACCAGATTACGCGCAAACCATGGATTGTCCGGGTGAACCATCCAGTCGGCCAACACGCGTCGCCGATCCCCCTCAGGAGCAGCCTCGGGCATGGCAGTTCCCAGTGCGAAAGGGAAAATTGGCCTACCCGTGCGCGGATGTTTGGCTTGTGGGTTGCCATCGGTCATCAGAGCCTCAGTGGAATCCAGCTTCTTGTATTTAACCTGATCAAAAAAACCCCGCATACCATAATAATCCTGCTGGGTCCATTGATCGTAGGGATGCTGGTGGCACTCGGCACAGGTAATGCGCACCCCCAGAAAAATCTGCGAAGTCATCGCCGCCATCTCACCCGGCTTGGCGGCCACCTTGTAAAAGAATCCTGCAGGCTGATCCCGCAAGGGGCCTTCGGCGGTCAGCAGTTCACGCGCCCAAACATCCAGGGGTTTGTTCTCGCGCAACGCATCCCGGATCCACTCATAATAAGCAAAGGCATTTTCATGACCCAAAACCAGTCGATCCACGCGAAACCGGTCGCTCCACTTGAGCGCCCAGTAGTCGATAAACTCCGGGCGTTCCATCAGCGCCTGCACCAGTTCCTGTCGTTTGTCGCGGCGGTTATTTTTCAGAAACGCACGGGTCTCTGCAGCCGTGGGCAGCGTCCCAATCAAATCCAGATGTACCCGCCGCAAATAAGTCGCATCATCACACAGGCCCGAAGGGTGAACATTCAGCTGGGCCAAATGCTGATCCACTTGTTTATCAATAAAGTTAAACACCGGCCGGACCGGTAAGTTTGCCTTCGGCCCAGGCCTCGGCACGATCGCCTGGAACACCGAAACCTTGCCCTGAAAACGAGCCATAACCGCTGTCTGACCAATGCTGCCGCCGATGGTCACCTTCCCGTATTCATCCACCTTGGCCATGCCCACGTCATTCGAATGAAAGACCGACTGCCAGGTGACATCCTGCTCGGTTCGGTCGGCATAAAGCGCGATAACTCGCAATCTTTGCTCTGCCTGCGGTGACAATATTTTCCGCTCAGGCTCTATACGCAGGCTCATCACCGCAGACTTGTCGGTTATTTCGTAGGGCAACCCCTCTCCAATCCAATCGCGAAACACATTGAAGGCGCGGGAATTTTTCCGCAAACGCACCCCACCACCATGACCCACCTCCCCGGTGGCTTTACGCAGAAACAAGCTGTCCTCCGGTGCTGCCTGCGAGATACGGCGTCCACGGCCTTCCTTAATAATGGAACGAAAATCACCCTCCGGATCGTTTCCGAAAACAGATAGCTTGAAACCGTTTTGCCCCTCAGCCTTTCCATGGCAGGAAGACCCATTACAGCCAAGACGGCTCAACAGCGGTTTAACATCATGCAAGAAATCCACTGTGGCACCCGCACAAAAGCACGGTAAAAGGCTCAGGCAAAGAATCTGAGGCAGGCGACAGCTCATTGGGCAAATAATGACTTATCTGACGCTTCATGCACCCTTTTTCGTTCAGATTAATTCACCGGAAAAACTCGATTTTCAGCAAGTTCAATCGTACTGTGTCCCCCGTCCATGCGATTATTATTAGTTCTACTATCATTTGTGCTGAGTATTAGCTCAGTGGATTTCCTGCCGGCAGCAGACGGTAAACCAACGGTAATCCGTGTCACACACGGTCCAATA
Source organism: Verrucomicrobiota bacterium (assembly GCA_030747505.1). GTDB lineage: Bacteria > Verrucomicrobiota > Verrucomicrobiia > Limisphaerales > UBA1100 > UBA1100. The sequence goes on from JASLKQ010000086.1 coordinate 6,839, forward strand.
CTCGGCCGGCCGAAGACCGATTCAATGAGTCTTTGGGTACGCACCGAACGCTCAGGTAAGGTAAACGTCTTTTATGGCACCTCCAAAGATCAGTTGACCGAATCAGCCTCCATCGAAACTACGGATATTAACCGTGATTACACCGGTATTGTTACTCTCAAAGGGTTGAAGGCTAATACCCGGTATTACTACCGCATTGAGGATCATCAGTTGGATGGCTCCTTCCGCACCTTGCCGCATGCCGCAGACTTTAAGAATCCAAAAGGCAACCCGAAGGGACTCTTTAATTTCAAATTTGAATTTGCCTGCGGCAATAATCAGGGCGGTGGCGGCAATAGTGCAGGCCCAACAGTTCCCGTCTTCAAAACCCTGAACGCCAAGGTACGTGAAGACATCAACTTTGCCATCCTCAATGGCGACTGGCTCTATGAACAACGTCGCGATTACCCCCCCAAAGACTGGCTGGGACAGGTTGGTCTGGATTCCATTAATGATGCGCCACGCATCGTACAAAAGGCCCCCACCGTCGTGGGTGTGTGGGAGAACTATAAAACCTATCTCGCCCGGGGCCGTAACTTAAGCGAGTGGCACCGGCATGTTCCTTCCTTTTACACCGCCGATGACCATGAACTGATTAATGACATCTATGGTGCCGGTGAAACAGGTTATATAAACCGGCGCGCGGTCTTTCGCGATATCGGCACCAAGGCCTGGTTTGATTATCTCGCCTGGGCCAACCCTGTGCAGCACAATGCCAACGCTTGGTTCGGCACCGGAAAGTTCAGGCAGGGAAGCGATATTCTTGAAGATCCAGACGCCAATTTCACTCAACTCAACTACAAAGACCTCGCCAACCTACACGTGCATTGGGGAACCCCAACAGCAGGGGTGCCGGATGCAAAGCTCGATGCAGAGAAAGGGGACCCCAATGCCGCGGTTTATGAGATTGCTGAGGTAATCAGTCCCACCAAGCTTCGCATTAAGCCTGCAGCCAAGGCTGACGGTAGTACGACCTATTCGATAGGTCGCCGTTGTTACGGAAAGTTCAGTCTCTCCAACTGCGATTTCTTTCTATTGGATACCCGCTCCCATCGCAACCTGCATAACGTCGATCACCCGGATAATCCAAAAGCCACCATGCTGGGTAAACAGCAGCTGGCCTGGCTCAAGAATGGCATCAAAAAAAGTAAAGCCGACTTCATCTTTGTGGTTTCCTCGGTCAATTTCATGGTGCCACATGTGGGTAGCGGAGGGGGAGATGACAAACAGGCCACCATTAAAAAGGATGATGCCTGGACAGTATTCCTAAAGGAACGCGAGGAGTTGATTGAATTCTGGGACGGCCTCGACAAGGGCGTTTTCGTGCTCACCGGCGATTTACACAACAGCTTCGCCATCAAGATTACCGACAACGTCTATGAATTTGCCAGCGGACCGCACAACTCCATCAATCATGCCCCCATGAAGGATGAAGGCGGTCGGCCCTCCAATGGTAAATTCAAGTACGGTCCGCGCGCCTGTGACATTCGCTGGAGCAGTTACGCGATGGAGGATATCCCCAGAGTCAACCGGACTTTCCCGCACTACTGTGTGGTTCAGGTAAACAATGTCTTTAATAACCCGGTAGAACGAAATGGTGAGCGCTGGTTTGCCTTCCCTCACCCGCAGGTCATCTTTCAGTTCCATGACGCCTACACCGGCGCTCTTAGATACTCGGAGACATTTGTGCTGGGGTTGGATAAATAAACAGCCAGCGGGATTTTGATCGAATGACTATCCTGAGATCCATCCTAAGCGCGGCTTTCGTTTTCACCGCGCTCACGTTCCCGATCGTCGCAGACGATGCCAAGCAGCCCAACGTGGTGCTGATCATCAGCGATGATCATGCATGGACAGATTACAGCTTTGCTAACCATCCCTTCGCCAAAACTCCCAACATCGATCGACTAGCCGCCGAAGGACTGACTTTTACCCGCGGATACGTTACCACCGCGATCTGCAGTCCTTCGCTGGCCACGATGCTTACCGGTTTATACCCGCATCAACATGGTATCACCGGCAACGACCCTGTACGCGGGCAAAACCGTGCCGATTGGATTGAGCCGTTTTTCAAAAAACCGCAACTGCCCAGACTACTCGCTGATGCCGGTTACCTGACCTTACACACAGGCAAATACTGGATGGGCCATCCGAACCGCGTTGGCTTCACCGACGATATGGGCCCCACTGGACGCCACGGCGGACAAGCTCTGTCCATAGGTCGTAAGTCTATGAAGCCGATTTATGATTTCATCGATAAGGCCCAGCAACAGAAGAAACCGTTCTTTGTTTGGTACGCCCCTTTCCTCCCGCACACTCCGCACAATCCACCGGAGCGGTTGCTCAAGAAATATACGGAGGTCAAAAACCAAAAAAAGGCCAAGTATCTGGCGATGATCGAATGGCTAGACGAAACCTGTGGCGAACTAATGAGCCAACTCAAAAAAAAGGGCGTAGCCGACAACACACTGGTGCTTTACCTAGCCGATAACGGCTGGAATGAATACGGCAAGGCACATCCCTACGAAAACGGCGTGCGTACCCCAATCATCGCGCATTGGCCCGGCAAGATCAAACCGCGTGAGGATGATCGTAATCTGGCCTCCAATATCGACGTGGTGCCGACTATCCTCAAAGCAGCCGGAGTGAAGCCACCGGCGTCATTGCCTGGCATAAACCTGCTCGAAGAACAAGCAGTGGCCAAACGCGATACTTTGTTTCTTTCCAACTTCGCCCACAACATGGCCTCCGCCACCGCTCCGGAAAAGAGTCTCTGGACACGAACCTGCATCCACGGAAAATGGAAACTCGTTGCTTGGATCGAAAATCCGCCAAAAATTCGCCCATGGGCCGGCGGTCATCGCAAAAAAACAGGAGCGAACTTGGAACTATTCAATCTTTTAGCCGATCCTCAAGAAACCAAGAACCTAGCCCAAGCCCACCCCAAAGTCGTCAAGGATCTCCTGACCCGGATCAACAACTGGTGGAAGGTGGATTAGCTGACGCGGCGATTATAAACCGTTTAGAGTTCCACCCGTGTGCCATCCCGCTTGGAGGACTCAATGCAGGCCATGAGCACCTGCTGAGTCTTGAGGACAATTTCACTCCACTTCGGGTCAGGGGCACCGCCTAAAACCAGTTCACCAAAATTACGAAACAGACCAGTTTCCTGTGCAGTAGGATGACTTCCTCCATACTCATTAACCGACACAACACGGTCGTGCTGTTCCATATTAAAATCGCATACATGCTGATTACTCTCGGTATTACTGACAGTGTACTTCACTTCTGATCCATAAAAGGGCACCACAAAATCATCGAGCCTTACGGTCCCATCAGTACCACAAATATGCGCCCACTGCTGGTTGCCGGTCATAAAGGAACAATAGTAACTGGCATTAACGCCATTCTCATAAAACATTTCACCTGAAAACTCCATGGGCACCTGGTCCGGGCTGTCCGAACGTGCCGCCCCCTGCAACATACGACCACTGACTGATTTGGGCATTGCATAATCCATCACCCAAAGGTTGAACCGGATATTGTACCAACCCAGATCCCCAAGGCAGCCCAGGGGTTCAAGATCACTGTGCATGCGAATGTTACCGGTGAGAAAATCCTCGCCTGCATTAAAACTGAACTGCGAATTGATCCGGCGCAGCTCACCAATACTGCCATCGGTGAGTGTCTCACGCAGGGCATCGAGTCGCTTGCTGTGCATGAACATGACTCCGTCCATGAACTGAACACCGGCCTCATTGCAGGCTGCAACAATCTCCTTCACTTCAGCCAGATCAACACCACAGGGTTTCTCAGCGAGCACATGCTTACCAGCTTTGGCGGCCTTGATGATCCACTCCTTGCGCACTCCAGTAGGAAGAGGAATGTACACTGCATCAATGTCATCGCGTGCGAGCAAGGCATCATAACCCTCCACCGCCTCAGGCTTGGTGGGGAAAGGGACGTGACTGGAACAGTCATCAATCCATGCCTGCGCCTTGGCCTTGTCCCGGCTGGCCACCGCAACAATCTCGCCATTGCCAGATAAGGCAACCGACTGCCAGTTCTTCATTCCAATCCAGGCAGCACTCAGGAATCCCCAACGACATTTCTTATCACTCATAAATTCTAATCTATTTACTTGGTAAAACGGAGAGCGACTCTTGCGGCGACCCTTAAGTTTGGCAAGAAATTTGCCCACCTGTTACTTCAGCTAAAACCCCACAGGTGTTCTTGCCAATTTCCTGCCGATCGGCACAATCAGCCCACGTTACCTCATAACATGAATAAACTCGTTCCTTTCCTGATGGCTGGGCTGGCTTTGCCGGTGTTAAGCGCGAACTACACGGTGGCGCCCAACTGGGCCAAGATGCCGACCGGCGAAAAACAAATCGGCAATATGCACGGTGATGTGGCCATCAGCTCGAAAGGGGACGTGTACGTAAGCGTACAGGGCGGCCCAAAGGCGGGCGTACAAGTGTATGACAATCAGGGAAACTACCTGCGCAATGTCCCCGGTGCGCCGAAGGATTTTCATGGGTTTGTGATTCGCAAAACCAGGGATGGTGAACATATCTATGGCCCACGCCTGGGCGGCCAAAACATCCTCAAGCTCACATTGGATGGAAAGGTGGTCTTAAATATCCCTCCAAGCACAATCCCCGATAAGTATAAGAATAAAAGAAACAATAAAGCCTTTGTTCGTCTTACGGCCATGGATGTTGCGCCCAATGGAGATCTCTTTGTGGTCGATGGTTATTCCACCGACTACATTCATCACTTTGATAAAACCGGGAAGTACGTCAAAAGTTTTGGCGGCAGAAAAGCATTGGGGTCACAAACCCTGCACAAAATCTGTATCGACACGCGTTATAATCCACCCCGCATCCTCGGGGCCGACCGTGAGAAACTCCGCTTGATTCATCTTTCGTTGGACGGAAAATTTTTAGGTGTTTACGCAAAGGACGTTCTTCGCCCGGCCGCAGTTGCTGTCCACGGGGATCTTGCTGTAGCCGGAGAGATTAAGGGCCGCTCAACCCTTTATGATAAGGAGGGGAAAGTTTTCGCCCACCTGGGCCACAATACTGCCCCGGGTGAAACTGCCACCAACAAACTGCCGCCAGCCAAGTGGCGTCCGGGCTTTTTCTCCGCACCGCACGGTGTCGCCTTTAACGGAGCCGGGGATTTATTCGTTGCTGAATATACCGTACACGGACGCATCCACCGTTTTAACCTGAAGAAGTAGTGATGCTCCCGGGCATTAAACAATTCGAGCTGACGAACCGTGTAGCGATTATTACCGGCGGCTCCAAGGGTTTGGGCGAAGCCATGGCAGCAGGGCTGGCGAGTGCCGGGGCCAACCTCATGCTGGTCAGCCGCAATGGAGAGGAAGCTCAGGCCACCGCGGAGGAATTGGCCAGCGAATACAACTGCCAGGCCATTGGTTTCTCTGCTGACGTTTCCAAGGAAGCGGATACCGAGGCGATGGCATCGAAGTGCCTGGAGCAATTCGGCCGCATTGATATTTTGATCAATAGTGCCGGCATCAATATCCGCGGCCCCATTGACGAAGTCAGCTACGAGGAATTTTCCGAGGTGCAGCGCATCAATGTGGATGGCACCTGGCTTGCCTGCCGAGCTGTGCTCCCCCATATGAAGGAGAAACAGTATGGCCGCATTATTAATCTGGCCAGTGCGCTCGGCCTTGTGGCAATCGCCAACCGTACGCCCTACTGCAGCAGTAAAGGCGGAGCAGTAATGCTTACCCGTTCGCTGGCACTCGAACTGGCTAATGAAGGCATCACGGTAAATGCCATCTGCCCGGGACCCTTTCTCACTCCAATGAATGAACCCATCGCCGAAACCGAGGAGGGCAAGAAATTCATCGTGGGAGCCACGGCGCTCAAACGCTGGGGGGAGCTAAAGGAAATCCAGGGAGCCGCCATATATCTGGCCAGTGATGCAGCCAGCTACACCACCGGCGC
>JASLKQ010000087.1 GCA_030747505.1 Verrucomicrobiota bacterium
TGGGGTTTTTGAGGATCAGCCACTATCCAATCCTAACCTCCGGCAGGATTCCCACGCAAGACAGCAAGTGATTCAGACTCGCCATTCGGGTTCGGGGCGGTAGCGTGGGGGTGGCGTGAAAAAAGTACTTAAAACAAATGCCTTCTTCACTTTGTGTTGTCTTGTCATCGGCGGCATAAATGAATCCGGCTCCAGCAGCCCAATAGAGGAGGCAGCTCATGCTAAAAATCTTGGGGATATGCTTTGCTTTGGAAATGTGGGGATATTTATCTTTGGATCAATATGGTTCTACTTGTACACCCCACAAAATTCTGATGATGATTCCGTCTCCTAATCTCTGATAAAAAGGCAGAGGTTATCCCCCCTTTTTAAATCACCCCGCAAAAAAAGAGGGGGTGTATATACAAGCAGCCCTCGTTGGGGGGTGGTGGCCCCCCGTGGTGGTCTTCTAATAATTCACTGAATCAAAACTGAATCACTTTTGGTTCACTTCAGTGCATTTCAAGATAAGTCACTCCATAGCTGAATATCATTGGAATATGCATGTTACCGCACTAGAATGAATGGAGATGAAAAAAACCCCCAAAAATGGGGGTAAAATGGTGGAGGCGGCGGGAATTGAACCCGCGTCCTAAGTGAATTAACCATGAACCTCTACATGCTTAGTCAGGCTTCGTTTTTCGGCTTAGAGATAATGGCCTAACTCAAATCCCTTCACCTAGTCCGCATGAAAAAAGTTTCGGTTCACAACGCGCGATCTCCGCTGATCCCCTAGCCGTCTGTCGTCGCCCGCTCCCCCTAGTCGGCGTCAGGGGGCAGACGTCGCGGATTAATTAGGCCGCGAGAGCCAATTCTTCGTTGGCAGTTGATTTTTGGTAAGGATGATTTACGAGGAACCAAACCGCCCTCGGCATGCAATTCATGACGCGTCCACTCAGTCGAATCCAGAACGCCCCCTGATTGTGACAACACTATCTCCCAAAAACACGCCCGGGTCAAGATTGACACCGTAATTTACCGCCTTTGACTTGATTTTTGCCCGTTTTAACCCGAAAACACCCCCCTCTTCATGAGTAAGAAAACCAAGCAGCAACCCAACCAACGCCCGCATTCGGCCATCATGCTTGATGGCCCCGATCGCGCCCCAAGCCGGGCCATGCTCTACCCTACCGGCTTCAAATCAAGCGATTTTTTCAAACCCATTATCGGCGTAGCCTCCACCTGGAGTAATGTTACCCCTTGTAACATGCACATCGACCTGCTCGCCCAGGAAACCGAGCGCGGAACCAATAAGGCCGGAGGTAAGGCCATTATTTTCAATACCATCACCATATCTGATGGCATCTCCATGGGCACTGAAGGCATGAAATATTCTTTGGTAAGCCGTGAGGTGATTGCCGACTCCATTGAGACCGTTGTCGGTTGCGAATGCATGGACGGGTTTGTGGCTATCGGGGGATGTGATAAAAACATGCCAGCCTGCGTGATGGCCATGGCACGCATGAACCGACCCAGTGTGTTTGTCTATGGCGGCACCATCCTTCCTGGCTGCATTACCGGTGATTCCCGTAAACTGGACATTGTCTCTGTCTTTGAAGCTGTCGGAGCTCATGCCAATAACAAGCTCAATGACAAGGGACTGGAACAAATTGAAAGTTGCGCCATCCCCGGGCCCGGTTCCTGCGGAGGCATGTATACCGCCAACACCATGGCCAGCGCCATTGAAGCCATGGGAATGAGCCTGCCCGGCAGCAGCGCCCAGGCCGCGGTAAGCCCCGCCAAGAAGAAGGACAGCCGTGAGGCCGGTGCTGCTGTACTCAACCTGCTGAAACTGGGGATTCGACCGCGTGATATCATGACCAAAAAGGCATTTGAAAATGCCATTACCGTTGTCATCGCACTGGGCGGCTCAACCAATGCCGTATTACACCTCTTGGCCATGGCCAGTGCAGCCAAGGTTAAGCTCTCCATTGATGACTTCACACGGATCGGAAAAAAGGTGCCGGTGATTGCCGACCTGAAGCCGAGTGGGAAATATTTAATGAGTGAACTGGTTGCCATCGGCGGAATCCAACCCATGATGAAAATCCTCCTGCGTGCCGGCCTGCTGCACGGCGACTGCATAACCGTTACCGGAAAAACAATCGCGCAGAATTTGACTTCAGTTAAACCCTATCCCAAGGGACAGAAAATCATTCAGTCGCTCAAGAAACCGATCAAGAAAGACAGTCACCTTGTGGTGCTGTACGGAAACCTCGCGCCAGAAGGCGCCGTGGCCAAGATCACCGGCAAGGAAGGTCTAAGCTTTACCGGAATTGCCCGTCCCTTTGATTCAGAGGAAAAAGCGATGAAAGCGATTCTTGCCGGACGCATCAAGAGGGGTGATGTGATTGTCATTCGCTATGAAGGCCCCAAAGGCGGACCCGGCATGCGCGAAATGCTGGGACCCACCGCCGCCATTATGGGAGCGGGCTTGGGTAACGACGTAGCCCTCATTACTGATGGCCGTTTTTCTGGCGGCACCCACGGGTTCGTGGTCGGCCATATTACGCCTGAAGCCTACAACGGTGGACCGCTTGCCATGGTTCAAAATGGGGACAAAATCACCATTGATGCAAAAAGTCGGCAACTCAAGCTCGGCATCTCTAAAGCGGAGTTGAAACGGCGCACACAAGTCTGGCGTAAACCCAAGCCCAATTACACCACCGGCGTCCTCGCTAAGTACGCCCACCTGACCACCAGTGCCTCCCAAGGCGCGGTGACCGATGCCAATTTGAATCTTTGCTGATGGACAAGGCAGTCGTCCTTGAGAAAATTATCACCTCACTCCAGTTTGAACTGGAAACCTATATTCGTGCTGCAAAGTTTTCCCATGCTGAAGCCACAGCCGAGGAGAACCGCGCCGAAAACAAATACGACACCCGTGGGCTCGAAGCCTCATATCTCGCAGCCGGTCAGGCAAACAAAGTCGTCGAGCTGGAGGCCGCCATCACCTCCTTTAATGATCTAATAAATCAACCAACCCACGATGCAATAGAGGTGGGTTCCCTAATCGAATTGGAGCAAGGGGAAGGACCAGGTTGGTTAGCCCCATATCGCACTGAATTTTACTTTATCGGCCCGATTGCCGGCGGTACTGAGGTGGAAGTTGAAGGCACTGAGATTCTTGTTATCACCCCCGAATCGCCCCTGGGTAGTCAGTTGATTGGCCTAGAGGCAGGTCAAAAGAGCACTTTGAATTTGGCAGGCCGCAAACAAAAGTGTCAGGTGAAATTGGTCTGCTGACCATCAGCCCTACGGGATTAATATCACTCCTTTTACCTTAGGCAACTGCAGATTCATTGGAACTACCGCTAGCCGACTTCGTCGATTTACCTTTAATTTGTGCCACTACCCTCGCAGAGGTCAGCCCATATTTCTCGCGTAACTCCCCAACTGAAGAGGCATGCTCAATGAATTGATCAGGCCAACCGACGCGTAACAATGGAGTGTGTATTGCCTTCTCGACCAACAACTCTGCCACCAGACTGCCATAACCTCCGGCCAGGGCATGATCTTCAAGGGTCACCACCGTATCAGCTGTCTTGGCAAAATACTCAGTAACTGCCTTGTCAATTGGCTTGGTAAAGCGTGGATCTATCAGGGCACAATCAAAGTCCTCACCAAGCTCATCAGCTGCCTCCTGAGCCACACTGAACATGGGGCCCAAACCAAAGAACGCCACTTTTCGCTTTCCATTGCCGGAAAAATTCTTAACCACCTCAGCCTTCCCTATCTCCAGCATCACCGGCTCTTCCTTAATCTTCACCCCTTCAGCCAAGCCACGGGGATAGCGAATAAAAACCGGATGACTCTGACGCGAGGCCGTAAACATCATATCGGCCAGTTCATCTTCATTGCGGGGGGCCATCGCAATAATATTCGGGACACAAGTGAGGTAGGAAATATCGAAAAGCCCGTGATGCGTCGGGCCGTCATTGGCAGATAACCCGGCTCGGTCCATACAAAAAATAACCGGTAAATCCTGCAGTGCTACATCATGAATAATACAATCAAAAGCACGCTGTAAAAAGGTGGAGTATATGGCTACTACCGGCCTGAAATCCATTGTGGCCATACCCGCAGCAAAAATAACTGCGTGTTCCTCTGCAATCCCCACATCGAAATACCGTTCAGGCATCTCATCACGTAAACGCTTCAACCCCGTACCACTGGGCATGGCTGCAGTAATACCTACCAATTTACTGTCACGCCCGCACAGCTTCACCAGTTGTTCACCAAAAACATCCTGCCAGTTTGGAGCCGTTCCCGGTTTGGAGGAGGGGGTTTCACCGGTTTCAGCATTATAGGGACCCAGACCATGAAACTTTTCAGGCTGTTTTAACGCGGCATTATAGCCTTTTCCTTTCTTGGTCAGAACATGGAGAACAACGGGATGATCGCAATCCTTCGCGTACTGCAGCGACTTGATCATTAAGGGAAGATTATGACCATCCAGGGGACCAATGTAGCGAATCCCCAATTCCTCAAAGAGGACACTACTGGCCGTCCCTCCACGTCCATCAGCCAAGACCGGAGGCTCATGAGCCAACGAACTTCCCGTCACCTCGGCCTTGAGCGCCCCTTCAGCACGGGACCCAAGACGTACCGCAAAGTCGCCCTTGGGAAGCTTCTTCACCAAACTTGCCAGATCATCGTGCAGACGGTTGTAGCTGGGGTTGGCAATAATCTTGTTAAGATATTTTGAAATGGCGCCGACGTTTTTATCAATGCTCCATTCGTTATCATTGAGAATGCCGATAAATTTCTTGGTTGTGTGCTCAATATTATTCAGAGCTTCAAAGGAAATCCCATTGGTTAAAGCAGCGTCACCAAACACGCACACCACATTCTCATCGCCCTCTCTCTGGTCCCGTGCCGCACACATACCCAACGCCGCAGACAGAGCTGTCCCTGCATGACCCGCACCATAGCTGTCGTGCTCACTCTCTGTGCGTAGAGCAAATCCGTTCAGCCCTCCACTTTGACGAATCCTGGAAAAATTTTCCTTACGGCCAGTCAAAAGCTTATGCACATAACACTGATGGCTCACATCCCATACGAACTTATCAGCGGGAGTGGAAAATACCTTGTGCATGGCAATGGTCAACTCCACTACCCCGAGATTGGGCCCCAGATGGCCTCCCGTTTTAGCCAGCGTTGAAATTAACTCTGCACGCACTTCCCGAGCCAACTCTTCTAGCTGCGCCTCAGTCAATTTCTTGACATGCGACGGCTCACTGATCATTTCAAGATAACCGCCCATACCTCAGTCCTCATCCTCCCCGAATGTTACAGTTCTGGAGGAAAGTTCTCCACCCATATTCTTATCCAGTTGGGTTATACGCTTTTCGGCCGCTTCAAGCTTGTCTTCGCAAATCTTTGCCAATTTAGCCCCCTGCTCGTATTGCACCAAAAGCTTTTCCAACGGCAACTCATCGGACTCCATTGCTTCCACAATGGATTCCAATTTCTCGGCAGCTTCCTCAAACGAAATTTCTTCGCTTTTCTTGGTGGTTTTTTTTGCCTTTGCCGGCATGGCCAAACACTACGTCATTCTCCCCGCGCGCGTCGAGTGAGAAGGGTCAATCCACCGTGCTCTCAATCTCGCCATCAGCTACAATTGCTTTCAGTTTCTGGCCTGTTTTTACCTTTTTAACTGACCGTAGAATTGCCCCAGTTTTCGCATCACGAACAATGGAATACCCTCTTGAGATTACATTGTCCGGCCCAAGGAGACGCAATTTGCCCGACAAACCCGCTATACGCTGGACTGCATTTTCCACACATCGGTTTGAAATACTCATCATTCGATCACTCAACTGCCCCGCTCGCACTCGCTTGCGGTCCAGAATCTGCGCCGGCCTCAAACGCATGAGGCGGTTGTTCAGGTTCTTCCTTTTTTCCTCATTACCCCTCCAAGCACTGTGTACTGCACGGAGTAAATCATCCTGCAACTCATCTACCCGCTGCATTTTTTGCTGAAACTGCCGACGAGGATGGCAACGCGTCAATCGATGATTCATCGTCTGGATTTGTCTCTGCATGGATTCATAATGACGTGAAACCAATCGCCTCAATCGCCCGGAAACAGTCACCAGTCTCTCCCTAAAAGCCACTGCGCCTGCGGTGATTATTTCGGCAGCGGCACTGGGGGTCGCCGCACGGGCATCGGCAACAAAGTCGCTGATGGTGAAATCAATCTCGTGACCCACCGCCGAAACCACCGGCACCTCTGAGGCGAAAATTGAGCGAGCCACCACTTCTTCGTTAAACGCCCACAAGTCCTCCAACCCTCCTCCTCCACGGGTAATTAAAATTAAATCCAATGGCTCGGTTTTAGACCAAATATTGAGCCATTCAATCCCCTGAACAATTTCCAACCCTGCACCCTTGCCTTGCACTCTGCTATCGACCAAGACAATCTGTAATGAAGGTTGACGTCTTTTGACTACGTGCAGGACATCGTGCAGGGCTGCTCCGCTCAGAGAGGTCACAATACCAATACGCTTGGAAACTCGTGGTAGATCACCCTTGTGAGCTTCATCAAAGAGTCCTTCCTTATTCAGATCGGATTTCAATTTTTCGAACTTCGCCTGAAGCGCACCCAAACCTTGCATCTCCACCATCCGTACTATCAGCTGATACTGCCCACGCGCTTCGTACACGCTAAGATCTCCCTGCAACACCACCTTTTGCCCGTCCTCGATTAATTCTTTGTGGGTGGCCCGCGTACCACGGAAGATCACGCAACTTACCTGTGTGCTGGCATCCTTGATGGAAAAATACATGTGCCCTGAAGATTGCCGGCGCAAATTGGTGATTTCACCCTCCACCCACACCTGTCCGACCCGCTCTTCGAGTTCACGTTTCACGCGTCTGGTTAACTCGGAAACCGTGAGAATCTGGCGCTTTTCCTCTTCAGGAAATAATTCCCCGAAATCCCATTGGTTTTGGGACTGGGACATATCTAGAGATCCACCTTCTGCGCAACCTGCTGCACATCCTTATCGCCTCGACCCGAGAGATTGCAGATAATGATTTGGTCGGAGGACATATGAGGGGCGCGAACGATAACTTCTGCAACCGCATGAGAAGATTCAAGGGCGGGAACAATCCCTTCAAGCTTGGACAACTTAAAAAACGCCTCCAAAGCCTTGTCATCAGTAGCGTAAGTATATTCCGCTCTGCCTTGATCCCGAAGCCAGGCATGCTCCGGTCCAACGGCCGCATAATCCAATCCAGCGGAAACACTATGGGTTGATTGAATCTGCCCATCCTCATCCTGCAGTAGATACGAACGGGTGCCTTGTAACACCCCAAGCGATCCTCCCTGAAAACGCGCAGCATGTTTTTCGGGGACAATCCCTTCTCCACCCGCCTCAACCCCCACCATGGAAACCGATTCATCTCCAATAAAGGGATAAAATAAACCAATGGCATTAGAACCCCCTCCCACGCACGCGACGAGAAGGTCGGGCAGTTGCTCTTGCTGCTCCATGATTTGCCTGCGGGCCTCCTCGCCGATGACCCGATGGAAATTACGAACCATTACCGGATAAGGATGTGCGCCATAGGCGGTGCCCAAAATATAATGCGTACTACGAACATTGGTCACCCAATCGCGCATCGCCTCATTAACCGCTTCCTTTAGCGTTTTCTGACCGGCTTCAACCGGCACCACTTCCGCTCCCAGCATGCGCATCCGGTAGACATTCAGGCGCTGGCGCTCACAATCATGAGCCCCCATATACACCACACACTCTAAACCAAACATCGCGGCCACCGTGGCCGTTGCCACGCCGTGCTGGCCAGCCCCGGTTTCAGCAATAATCCGCGTTTTACCCATACGCTTGGCCAAGAGAATTTGCCCCATGGCATTATTAATTTTATGGGCACCGGTATGAAGAAGGTCCTCACGCTTGAGATAAATCTTTGCCCCACCCAGGTCTTCAGTCAGACGCTGGGCAAAATAAAGCGGCGTGGGCCGCCCGCAAAATTCACGGAGGTAATAATCCAGTTCCTGCTGAAATTCGGGATCCTGCTGGGCACGAAAGTATTCCTCCTCCAACTGCTGGAGTGGGTGCACCAGTGTTTCTGGCACATAACGGCCGCCGTAAGGCCCAAAACGACCGGCCGAATCAGGAATCTGCTCACTGGCAACGCTGCTCATGGTCTGCAGAATAGCACGGCTCCAGCGAACCCTCAAGTCAGCGCGCTTTTTGCGGCCTTCACAAAGGCAACCATCTTTTCTGGATCTTTTTTGCCCGGCTCACTTTCTACCCCGCTCGAGACATCCACCCCAAAGGGCTCTACTTTCCGAACTGCTTCAGCCACGTTGTCTGGAGTCAGGCCTCCTGCGAGAAAAACAGGCTTTCGTAATTGCTGTGCCTGCACGGCCAAATCCCAATTAAATTTTTCCCCAGTTCCCCCGCGCGCCTCCTTTGTGTAGGCATCGAGCAGAAATCCGGCTGTCGAGTAATCCTTCATCTGCTCCAATGTTTCCGGACCCTGAACACGGAATGCCTTGAGGGTCATTACCGGATATTGGGCACAATCTTCAGGCGTTTCATCCCCGTGAAACTGCAGGATGTTTAATAGACACTCACTGAGCGCACGGCTGATAAGCGTCTCATCGGCATTCACAAAAACCCCCACCCGCATGATGTGGGCAGGGAGAACCCCACAAATTTCCTTTGCCTGCTCTATAGTGACATATCTCGGGCTCTCTTTGTAAAACATCAACCCAATGGCATCAGCCTTTGCCGCTGCCGCTGCTCTTGCATCGGCCTGACTGGTAATCCCGCAAATCTTGACAGTAACACTCACCTATCGATCCTGCCCCAGACCAAGCTTGCGGCAATATCTAATACTGCGCTCGATATCACCCTTCTGAAACTGTTGCTGTGCCTTCTTGCGATCACTGCCCGCAGCCGGTTTAAATGTTCCAATGGGCTTGCCTCGCTTGGCAAAGGCCTCAAATTTTTCATAACCCTTGGGCTTGCCTTTCGGCCAAGCCCTCCAGAAGTCATCCTGCTTCACCTTCAATTCATGATTGAATCCGGAAATCGTCTCGATACAAACAGGAGCCTCAGGGCAAATCTTTCTGTAATAGGCAAAATACTTTTTCCAATTAACCAACCCCTCACCCATCGCTGTCCAGGCTGTAGTATAACCGTTCTCACTCGGCCACGCCATTGTATCCCGTAAGCTGGTGGTTAAAACATAGGGGGCCAGATTCTTCAGATTTTCCATGGGATCCTCCAGTGTCCACACTGCGTTGCCCGAATCCAAGTTGACCCCCACCCAGTCCTTGCCGGCCTCTTCCACCAGCCGGACCAACTCCAGTGAATGCATATCGCCTGCATGGTTTTCCATGGCAATCTTCACGTCTGCATCAACCGCAATACTTTTGTTTGCCTTCAGGAGTTTCACGGTGTCATCAATCCGTGCGTCAATCCCTCCTTTAGTCATCCGGTCCTTACGCGAGCCCAGGATCACACGGAAAGCCGGCGAACCCAAGGCCTTGGAAACCCGAATCCCCAAGGCCAAATGCTCGGCTGCACTTCCCCAATCCTTCTTGAAGGTCACTGAAGAGGGACAAATACTCCAGGAACCCACATAGAGCTTAATCCCCCTATCATCAGCATAATTCCTTACCCCTTTCAGGTATCGGCTGGTAAAACCCTCAAACGGGCCCAAGTCAGTGATAAAGAGACTGTCACAACGCAGAACCTTGGCGTAATCAATCAGTTCCTTGGCTTTCCAGCCCATTGCCCGCACTGCAAAATTATCGATACCCAACCGCAACGGCTGCTCTTCCCTATTGACCGCCCACGCAGGCAAAACAGCACTGGCTGCGATGGCTGTTGAAGTGGCAATAAATTCGCGTCGTTTTATGGCCTGTAATTGCATGGACCCATTGGGAAACAGCTTTCGATCTGAATCAAGACTCTTTCGCTGCGCAGGCTTGTTTTTTTGGCCCAAAACGCATTGACTCCTCGCTGTGCCGGGCACAATAGACCAACTTAATATCCAGTTTCTCCCTTCTTTTGTGCCGCAACCGCAGGCCACGCACGTAATATTTGATTTTGATGGCACCCTCTCATGGATACGCCATGGCTGGCCGGAGATAATGCAGCAGGTCATGGGACCACGCTTTCCCTTAAAGGAAGGGGAAACAAAAGAGGATATCCGTGAGTATTTGTTCAGGGAAATGTACCGATTTAATGGCCAACCCACCCCGCTTTTCATGGAAGAAATGGCCGTGGAAATTCAATCACGCTCCAGAGAGGCAGATCCCGATGAAATGTTTCAAGCCTTTCTGGCAGTTCTCAATAAAAAGGCTTTAGCACGTCACGAAAATATCCGGTCGGAAAAATTCCCTCCAGATGACTACGTTGTTTATGGAGGACGCGCATTCATTGAAACCCTGATTGGAGCCGGCCTTAAGGTGATTATCCTCAGTGGCAACCCTCACGATCAGGTTAATGAAGAAGCAGATTTACTGGACCTCTCACGCTACTGCGGCGGCCATGTGTATGGGCACACGCACGCGGAGAATTTCAGCAAACAATCGATCATGGAAAAATTGATGGATGATGAAGGCTTCTCAGGCGAAAACCTGATCGCCATTGGTGATGGAGTTGCAGAGATCAAGGCAGCCAAAGCCTTGGGCGGACTGGCCGTTGCCATCTGTAGTGATGAAGATATCAATGGGTCCGGGGTGATTGATGAAAATAAACTGCCCATCCTATTGGATGGAGGAGCTGATTGTGTTATTGCAGACTACCGAAAGCCGGATAATTTACTGAACCTTCTAACTGGAAAATGAAACCCATAAATCTTTCCAAGCTCAGGACTTTTCCGCTCTCTGAACGCAAGAGCATGGCCTCTCTTGAGAAAACCCTCGTTGATCCAGCCTCCCCTCCCCCAAGTCTTTCGCCAGCAAACCAGAAACACGTTGCCCGCTGTGCCGCCGATATTTATGACGCGCGCGAAGCCGCAGCCAGTGTGGTCTATATTTACGGGGCGCATCTCATCAAGAATGGTGCGCACCTGCTGCTGGATGAACTCATGAAAGAGGGATGGATCACCCACCTTGCCACCAATGGTGCCGGCGTGATCCATGACTGGGAATGGGCATTCCATGGCCAATCCACTGAATGCGTCCGCTCCAATGTTGCCACCGGCACCTTTGGCACATGGGAGGAAACCGGACACTACCTGCATCTGGCGCTTTTGGTTGGTGCCATTGAAGATGAAGGCTTTGGACAAAGTGTCGGCCGCATGGTAACTGAAGAAAGCCTGACCCTGCCTTCCAAATCTGAGCTGGAAAGTCAGTTGCGTGATGAACCCGCCCATCCATTGGCACCTGCACGCGCCGAACTTTTGCAAGCCATGACCCGGCATGAAATTAAAGATGGCCTTCATGATATCCCGCACCCATGGAAATCTTCCTGCGTACTGGCCAATGCCATTAAACACAATGTCCCCCTAACGGTGCATCCGGGAATCGGTTATGACATCATCTCCAATCATCCCATGTTTAATGGGGCTGCCTTGGGACGGGCTGCAGAAACTGATTTTGCCACCTTCGGAGGTTCGGTGGAAAGATTGGATAACGGCGTCGTCCTTTCAGTGGGAAGCGCCATCATGGGGCCGCAGGTCTTTGAGAAAAGCATATCGTGTGTAAACAATCTGCGCCTACAGGATGCCCGCCCCATTGTGAAGGATCATTCCTTTTATGTCGTCGATATTCAGGATGGCGGAGGCTGGGACTGGAGCCAAGGTGAACCTCCCAAAGATAATCCCGCCTATTATCTGCGCTTCTGCAAGAGTTACAACCGCATGGGAGGCTCCATGCACTATGCCCAGTGTGACAACATCGCCTTCACCTATCATCTTCTGAACGAACTCAAGTCGCTTTAATAACAAGGCGTTCACAAGTTACTCTCAGACTCTCTTAAGAAGATTCGTTTCCTGAATCAAAAAGAATGCGTTTCTGTCCCAAAAGTGTACCCAAAAATTGTGTGAGAATTAGATTGAGATTATTTGAGTTGTTTCGGTAATCCTCCCT
>JASLKQ010000088.1:0-257 GCA_030747505.1 Verrucomicrobiota bacterium
ATCACCCATAACCCCAACACTTTTAACCGGAAGCAGCACGGCAAAGCTCTGCCAGACCTTGTAGTACCAGTTGTTTTCCTTCATGGATTCAACTACGATACGGTCTGCATTCCTTAAAATATCCAGGCGGTTTTTGGTGAGTTCGCCCAATAGGCGAACAGCCAACCCGGGGCCCGGGAAAGGTTGGCGCCAGACGACTTCCTTTGGAAGGCCCAGTTCAGTGCCTAGTAAGCGTACTTCGTCCTTAAAAAGACACC
>JASLKQ010000088.1:281-11926 GCA_030747505.1 Verrucomicrobiota bacterium
ATCTTCTCAGGCAGTCCGCCGACATTGTGGTGGCTCTTGATCAGGGCGGCCGGGTTGCCGGCAATTGGAACGGATTCGATGACGTCGGGATATAGCGTTCCTTGAGCGAGAAATTTTGCTTTGCCAACTTTACGCGTGGCTTTTTGGAATACGTCAATAAAAGTGTTACCGATAATCTTTCGTTTGGTTTCTGGGTCAGTGACTCCCTTAAGTTTTCTCAGGAATAACTTGGCGGTGTCTTCGTAGAGGAAGTTGCATTTGAAGTTGTCCTTGAAGAGTTTTTTTACCGCTTCAGCTTCATTGGCTCGCAGCACGCCATTATTGACAAAGATACACGTCAATTGTTTACCGATGGCCTTATGGATTAGTGCGGCGGCTACGCTTGAGTCTACTCCGCCCGATAACCCGAGGATAACATGCTCCTTGCCGACCTGCGCGCGGATATCCGCTACGGCCTGTTCAATGTAGCTGCGCATGGTCCATTTTCGGCCGCAGCCACATATTTTATGGACGTAATTACTAATGATAGTTTTACCCTTGGGGGTGTGCACGACTTCAGGGTGAAACTGTATGCCAAAAAGTTTACGTTTACGGTTTTCGA
The DNA here is from genome assembly GCA_030747505.1 of Verrucomicrobiota bacterium. Classification (GTDB taxonomy): domain Bacteria; phylum Verrucomicrobiota; class Verrucomicrobiia; order Limisphaerales; family UBA1100; genus UBA1100. The sequence goes on from JASLKQ010000088.1 coordinate 883, forward strand.
TGGCCGCATGAGGGGAGTTTTCTGTGATGGCAACGGTTTTAAAGCCTTCAGGAAGCTTCGTAATCTTATCGCCGTGCGAATTCCACACCTGAAGGCACTTGGGAAGTTTCCCGAACAGGGAGCAGCGGCCGTCTTTTACGGAAAGGGTGCCTTTGCCGTATTCGCGTTTAAGGCCGCGTTCAACCTTGCCTCCCAGAAACTTGGCCATCACTTGGAGCCCGAAACAAATTCCCAATACAGGGATATCCAGTTCTAGGATTTCTTTTTCCGGGAGAGGGGCCTTTCGGCTGTAAACACTCATTGGGCCACCCGAGAGAATGATCCCTTTTGGGTTCATGGCTGCAATTTCCTTGGCGGGAGTATCATAGGGCAGGATGGTTGAATACACCTTGCACTCGCGAATACGCCGCGCAATCACCTGTGTGTATTGCGATCCGAAATCGAGAATGACAATTTGCTCCTGCATTCCGGGGAAAACGCAGACCCTGCCGCTTCTGCTTATGAAAACCACAAAAATTTATTCCCAACGGCCCGCGGTTGACTTGGCTTCATCGTGGGCCTAGGTTGTCCGCACTCCATGCACGAGGATATTGAAAAGCTTCTGGTTTTACAGGAACGCGACCGGTCCATTGCTCATGCCAGACAGGAAGTGGCTGGCCTAGAACACCAAAGAACGGAGGTGAACGGACGTTCTGCGAGCGCTGAAGAGGCAAAAACAGCCGCCGAGAAAAAAGCCATGGAACTGGAGGCGAGAAAAAACGCGCTGGAAGTGGAGGTTCAGGGGGAACAGGAAAAAATTCGCACCTACTCCAAGCAACAACTGGAAACCAAGGATAACGAACAGTACAAGGCTTTGGGGCGTCAGCAGGAAACCTGCAAGGAAACCATATCCGATCTCGAGACTGACGAGATTAATGTTCTGGAGGAAATGGATCTCCATGCAGAGGTGTTAAAAGCCGCCAAGGCAGAACTGGAAGATGCCACTGCGGCCAAAAACAAGGCGCTTTCTGAAATTGACGAACGTGAAGTTGGCTTGGGTAAAAAAATTGAGGAACTGAACGGGCAGCGGGCTGAGGCTGAGAGTAAACTCGATGAGCTGACCCTTTCCCGTTACAACCGTCTCGTTGGACGGAAAGGTACCAATATTGTTGTAGGGATTCAGCATGGTGCCTGTGGGGGGTGTCACATGAAATTGCCCGAAGCAGAGGTTATTGTTATAAAATCCGGTTCCAAGGTGAATTATTGTCCCAACTGTAGCCGGATAGTCTACTACACCCGCGACATGGTGCTCGAGGCAGACTAGGCTTTTTACCGCTTCATTTTCTTTCTATTTTCAATTACAGTATTTGTAATCTTGGAAGGGCGGAGGATCGCTTTCGTTTTTAACGGGAGAGGAAAGTCCGAACACCACGGGACGCGATGCCGCGTAACCCCGGTTTGGCCGGGGATATATGCGGGCGGTGGTTTTGAAAGGGATCACCGACGGACAGTGCCACAGAAAATATACCGCCTGAGGCTTGCTTCAGGTAAGGGTGAAAAGGTGGGGTAAGAGCCCACCGCGCCAAGCGCAAGTGAGGCGGCACGGTAAACCCCATCGGGTGCAAGGCCAAATAGGGGGCTAGGGACGGTCCGTCCTGCGATCGGAAACGGTCACGGCTCCGGGTAGGGTCGCAACAGATAAATGATCCTCTCCACCGCTTGCGGTGAAGACAAAATTCGGCTTACAGCTCTTCCAAGATTATTTCTTTTTTGTTCCGCGCAAATGGGTCTTGAAGAACTTTTCCATGGCTGGGTAGGTCTTTTTTGATGACTTGTGGAAGACGCCATGACCGGCACCTTCAACGCGTACATATTCCAGGTGCTTGGCACCCGCCTTTTTAAGAGCTGCGTGAAAAGTATCGCCATGTTTGATATTCACTGTTGTATCAGCCGTGCCGTGGACCAGCAGGAAGGGGGGCGCATCGGCTGCAACATAAGTTGAAGGGGAGGCTTGCCTGCCACGTTCCTCCAGGGTTTCTGCAGGGCCAGCAAACAGTTCGCCGGGTTGAGTGCGTTGGTCTTTGCGCTGGTTGTCGAATAAAAGAAAATTTGTGGGAGTGGCCGAGGCACAAACCGCCTGTACCAGGCTGGATTGTTCCTGGTAAGGGCCATCCCCCTCCAGTTTGGCTTCGGGCTTAACCAGTCCCAGCATGCATACGAGGTGTGCACCGGCTGAATTGCCATAGGCACCAATTCGCTTCGGATCCACATTGTATTTTTTGGCATTAGCTCGCAGCCAGCGCACCGCACATTTCACGTCCTCTATACTGGCGGGCATGGGAGCTTCTTTAATCAGCCGGTAGTTCACCGTAATGCATACGTACCCCTTTTGTGCGTACTCAATAGCTCCGCGCATAAAGTAGCCCGCGCGTTTATCGCCTGAGCGCCAGCCTCCACCGTGTACGAACACGATGGCTGCCCGTGGCTCTTTGCTTTTGGCCTTTGGCATCACCAGATCGAGCTTCCATGCCTCACTCTTGCCTTTGCGGTAGGGAATATCCGGTTCTATCACCACATCCATTGGAGCATTTTTAATGAGCTCCTCATTGGAGGGGATGCGGCGCCTATTGTTCTGTTGATTTTGGTTGTTGCGGCGTAGGCGGCTGGCCAGTTGAGTGAGTTCATTTTTATCGAGCGCTCCGTCCTTGTTGGCGTCCACCCGATTAAAATTCCTTTTCATGAGACCGGTGGCCTCGGAGTTGGCGATTTTTCCATCACCATTCTTATCCATGGTTTTGAGCCAGTTGGGGACATTGGCCCTGGGAACAGCCTGCCTTTGTTGATTTTGTGCTAGGCAAAGAAAGGGCAGTAAGCTGATAGCAGCAACCAACAAGGGTTTGGGTAATTGCATGGGCACATAATTACAGTTCATTATTTTCCCTTACAAATTAATTCGACTCTGGTATCATTTTTCTGGAGGCAAAATAATGCAGCGGCGCGATTTTTTAAAGTTGGGTTTGGGTGGCCTGACGTTACCGGAATTACTTGCCTTGCGTGCTCAGGGAGGCACCGGCGCTGCCAGTTTAGGGAAAGCCAAAAGTTGCATTGTCCTTTTCTGCTGGGGCGGAATCAGCCATCTCGACACCTTTGATCTCAAGACCAATGCTCCATCCAATATCCGTGGTACCTTCAAGGAAATCCCTACCGCCGTTCCCGGTATTCGTATTGGTGAGCATTTGCCCGGTTTTGCACGGACCATGAAAGACTGGGCCATTGTGCGCAGTGCCCATCATAATGCTCCCAGTCATCGTTCCGGTGCCTACTGGAACCTTACCGGTCATGAACCATCCAAGCTGGATGGCAACTGGGAGGCCACGCGTGCAGACTGGCCTTCCATCGGCTCCATGATTTGGCAGGCCAAGGGGAATCCATCCAATGCAATGCCTGGGGCAGTTTCATTGCCCTACACCATTTACGACGGGGGAGCGGCCAATGGACAGGATGCCGGGTTCCTGGGTTTGGGGTATGACCCTGCGGTGTTGCGGCCTCCTGATCAGGGCCTGAAAATTTACAACGGCAAGTCGCCGACCTCAGGACGGATCAACCTTGGGTTGCCTGAGGGGGTCAGTCGCCGTCGCCTCTCTGATCGGCGCGGGTTGATCAATGGGTTTGATGAGAGCAAGGCCCGTGCCCTTAATCTGGAGGCAAAGGCCCTGAACCGTTCCCGTGAGCAGGCACTTGATATGTTGCTCAGTCCAGCGGTGCGCGATGCGTTCAATCTGGAGAAGGAACCGCGTCGGCTTCGCGAGAAATACGGCATGCATATCTGCGGGCAAAGTGTGCTCACCGCACGTCGATTGACTGAAGCTGGTGTGCCCGTAGCAACTGTTTACTGTGCTGCTGGTGATCTTAATGGTTCCAAGGGAGACCACTTTGATACGCACGCCAATAATTTTAATAAGTTAAAAGACATTCTTTTGCCTCCCTTTGATCAGGCTGCTTCGACTCTGGTGGAAGATTTAAGGGAACGTGGAAGGCTGGATAAAACTTTGGTGGTGATGCTTACTGATTTTGGGCGTACGCCAAAAATCAATGGCGGTGCAGGCCGTGATCATTTTCCGGGAGTCTATTCGGCTGTCTTTGCCGGAGGGGGGATTCAAGGGGGGCAGGTGTATGGAAAATCTAATCCCACGGGCTTTGAGCCGGCCGATAAGGCATGTGGGCCTCCTGATTTACACGCGACAATTTTTCACGCACTGGGGATTAATCCTGAGCACATAATTTATGATGAGGATGATCGGCCATTGCCCATTTGTGATGGCAAGCCCTTGCCCTTGTTTTAACCGATTTATTTTTTAGTCAGAGCAGTCGGTTTACTGGTGTTTCCTGCCATGTCCAGAGCGGTAAGAGAAATCATTTCCGGGAAACTATTCCCAGGCCTCAAGAGTGCCATTCTTTGGTTGCCCGGCATTAGTTTTGAAATCCAACGGTTATCAGCCTTAACCTGAAACAACCACCACCGGACAGGTCCGGTTTCAGTTGTGCGCCAATTGATTTGAATCATTCCACGTGTTTTATCCCATTTGGCAAACACTGCAGGTGCTCCTGGTGGGCGGCCATCGAGCCATTTAGAGGAAGGCACAAGTGCAGGTTGTGTGTAAGTTCGGGTAATCAGTTGAGTGCCCAGGTTGTTCCGGTTTTTGGTTAGGGCACTCACATTCCAATGAATGTTTCCGGAAGCCCCGCGATGGTTACGGGTGAGTTCTATTTGTTTGATGATTTCTGATGCCGGCCACGGATCAACTTTGGCCGAGTTGTTGCCCGGCCAAAGGTGGCGTCCTTTTGGGTTCTGCTCATGCCACCATTGCATTAGGACGGGATAGCTTTGGTCCTTATCATTAATTTTCCAGTAAAGTTGTGGAGCACAATAATCCAGCCATCCTTCTCGGAGCCAGAGCCGGGCGTCGGCATATAGTTCATCGTAGGCATCCAGGCCCTTGATCTGCTTGGGATAACCCGGTCTCCAGATTCCAAAGGGGCTGATACCGAACTTTATATGCGGTTTTACCTTATGAATTTCATTGTAGAGCCGTTGAATAAAATTATTGATATGCATCCGGCGCCAGTCCTTGCGGCTCATTTTTGTGTTGGATTTTTTCCAGCTCAACTCATCAGGGAATGGGGTGCGTTTGCTGTCAGGATACGGATAAAAATAATCATCGATGTGAATGCCATCCACATCATAACGGCTTACAACATCCATAATGACCTTCAGAGAATGGTTGGCTGCGGCGGGTTCTGCCGGGTCCAGCCACTGAAAACCATTATAGTTCTTTACCAGTGCAGGTTGTGTGCGGCTGATATGGCTGGAGGATGGTGCTCCCTTGGCTCCCTTATAACGTGCCCGATAGGGATTGAACCACGCGTGTAATTCAAGTCCTCGACGATGCGATTCGCTGATCGCGTAAGACAGTGGGTCCCATATGGGTGAGGGGGCTTTTCCCATTTTACCGGTCAAATATTCTGACCAGGGCTCAAGTTTAGATGGATAGAGCGTATCACAGGCCGGTCGCACCTGGAAGATGAGGCAATTAAGTTTAAGGCGGGCTGCGGTGTCGATGAGTTCGGAGAGTTCCTTTTTTTGCGTGATAACAGGAAGGCCGGGTTTTGAAGGCCAATCGATATTGTTGACTGTAGCAATCCATGCGCCGCGGAATTCTCTGGGCAGAAGGGGGGCCGTAGCTTTTTCAGAAGCCCGATAGACGACTTCTGCTCCCAATAGCGACAAGGACATGCCCAGAAAACACGCCCAAATGGAAAATCTTATACTCACAAGATGATTAATGCGTCTGGTTGGACGTCGGTACAAGCGTGATTTATCAAGGGAAACCACTTTCCATTTGAATTGAAAAAAACCCAAAAATATGGCAAGTCTGTTGACTCCCTTGAACTGGACGGACAAAACCTATTTTTGCTGCGCGGTAACCCTCTATGGCATTGGGATGATCTATTCGCTTTTCCTGTGGCGGAAGGGATTCCAGCGCGATGACTGGGTGGTGTATGGGGTTTTGGGGATCGGCTGGATGCTGCACACCAATGCCATGGTTCAGCGGGGCTTTTCCCTTCAGCAATGTCCCATTACCAATCTTTATGAGGCTACTGCCTTTATTATGTGGACGATTGTTGTGGGCTATCTCCTGTTGGGGCTGTGGCAGCGGTTCCGGTTTATTGGAGCCTTCGCTTCTCCACTGCTTTTTGTGTTGGGAGTTTTTGCGTTATTTCCGGATATGGATCCTGAGGTGCTGCCTGGAAAACATCAATTCTCAGGCGCACTAAGCAGTTTGCATAAGGCACTCTTACTCCTTTCATTCGGGGGTTTTGGGTTAAGTGCCGTTGGTGCGGTGATGTATCTGACTCAGGAAAATGACCTTAAGTTGCACAAGTTCCGGGCTATTCTGTCAAAGCTCCCCTCTCTGGAAAGATTGGAAAAAGCGACGACAGTTATTTTGTGGGTATCTTTTGCTCTGCTGACGGCTGGGTTAATTGCGAGTAGCGCTTATTTGCACGCTACCAATAAAGTTTGGTTTAAGCCGGATCCGGAAATGCTGTGGACGTTGGGTATCTGGTTCTTCTATCTTATTTTATTAGTGCTCCATAAGAGTCATGCTCAAAGTGGTAAACGCTTTGCGTGGGGTGCTTTGGGCAGTTTTCTCTTTGTGATGTTAACCTTCTGGGGTGTGTACCTGTTGTCCCCGCTCCACCAAGCGTCTGCCAGCTAATGCCCATTGTTTGCCTTGGTCTTAATCATCGGACTGCACCGATCTCGGTGCGGGAACGGTACGCTTTGGAAGAAGGTCAATTGCCTGAGCTACTGAGTGGATTATGCAGGGAAACCAGCGTGGAAGAGGCGGTGATTCTCTCCACCTGTAATCGGGTGGAAATATATGCTGCAGGGAATGATCTTCCACAGCATCTACTTAATGAACTGCGGGCGTTTTTGACGGGAGAGAACGGAGCTGAGACGGAAGATGTTTTTTATGAATATGTCGGTGAGGAGAGTGTGGTTCATTTGTTTAAGGTAGCCAGTGGTTTGGATTCCATGGTGTTGGGCGAGACAGAGATTTTGGGCCAACTCAAAGGGGCCTATCAAGTTGCACTGGAAAACAAGACCACCGGGGGCACGATCAACAAGGTCTTCCAGAAGGCGTTCAACGTCGCTAAGCAAATCCGGACCGAGACCAATATTCAACGTGGTAGTGTTTCAGTGGCCAATGTGGCGGTGGAGTTGGCCAGTAAAATATTTGATCAACTACAGGATCGTACCGTGATGGTGATTGGAGCCGGGGACACGGGTGAAAAAACCGCCCGTGCACTTCTTAGCCGAGGAGCCAGAAGTCTTATTGTTTCCAACCGCTCCTTTGAGCGTGCCGAGGCAATGGCAAAAGAGCTCGGGGGCAAGGCGGTGGATTTTGATCACTGGCAGTCAGACTTTGGTCAGGTGGATATCATTATCAGTAGTACCAGTGCCCCACATTATGTAATTGATCGACAGAAGCTCAAACCGTTACAGGCCGCACGTCAGCACCGGCCTTTGCTGCTGGTGGATATTGCTGTTCCTCGTGATATTGAGCCCGAGGTTAATTTCATGGAGGACGTTTACCTCTACAACATCGACGATCTGCAGACTATTGCTGATGATTACCTGCGGCTGCGCAGGGAGGAGATCAGCAAGTGTGAATCCATTGTGAAAGGGAAGGCCAGTGAGCTCCTTGATTCATTGTTCTATTCTTCAAGTGATCGTCAGGATCCTGAAACGCCCGCTGCCGGCACTGAGCCGGTAATTAATTGATGACTGAAAAGCCTGTAATTATCGCGACCCGAGGCAGTGCACTCGCCCTAACGCAGGCGAATCTCATTTTTGATGCCTGTCGCGAGGTTTTCCCAAGGTTGGCCTTTGAGGTTAAGATAATTAAAACCACCGGTGATAAGCTCCAGACCGCTTCGCTTTCGCAGGCTGGTGATTCCCTTCCCAAGGGACTCTTTACCAAGGAGCTGGAGGTGGCTTTGGTGCGCCAAAAGGCTGATCTGGCCGTACACAGTCTCAAGGATCTTCCCACAGAACTACCTGCGGGCCTGAAGCTCGGTGCAGTGACCAAGCGTGAAGATGTTCGCGATGTGTTGATTTACAAGGATGAGGCGGGGTTTCTCGGGCCAATTTCACAGCTAAAAGAAGGAGGAATGGTTGCCACCAGCAGCACACGTCGTCAGGCGCAGCTGAGTGCTTCCAGACCGGATCTTCAGCTGGCAGAGATTCGCGGTAATGTTCCGACGCGACTGGAAAAATTGGCAGATGATGAGCAAATGGATGGAACCATTCTCGCGGCTGCAGGACTCAATCGATTGAACTTTGGTATTTCCGGCGAAGGTTTCTTGGAAGGTGATGCTGTTCCTGATGGATTGCGTGCTGCAACTCTGGATACAGACACCATGCTGCCCTGCGTGGGGCAGGGGGCGATTGGTCTGGAGATTCGCGAGGAGGATGGTCGCATTGAAAAAATCGTCGGGCGTTTGAATCATTTCAATACCATGGCTAGTGTGACCGCTGAGCGGTCTTTCCTGAAGGCGATGGGAGGGGGTTGCCAATCACCGGTGGGAGCGCATGCAGTGGTGGAGGATTCCAAGATTCGAATGCAGGCTGTTTCTTTTCTGAATGATACAGTGCAACGTACTGAGCAAACGGGTGACTTGCGCGAACCGATCCTTTTGGGCGAAGCGGTGGCGGACCAATTGCGTGCATGAGCGAGTGGTTCAAAATCGGGTGGCTGCCACTCGGCACCTTTTTTAACGTCTCCTGCATTCTTGTGGGCGGGACCGTTGGGCTGATCTTGAGTCGGCAGTTGCCGGATGAAACACAGCGACGGGTGCGCAAATATCTTGCGGGTCTAACAGTATTGGCCGGGGGATATATGATCGCCAATGGGCTTTATGGTGGATGGAAAGGAGCTGAAGGGGTTGTTTGGAAGTTTTTGCTTTTGGGGCTTATTACGCTACTGGCCATTTCTTTTGGAAACCTCTTTGGGACCTGGCTAAAACTGCAGCAGTGGCTGGATAAACTGGGTCAGGAGGCCAAAAAACGGCTCACCAAATCTGATGAGGAGGATGGCAACAAGTTTAGCGATGGATTTGTTACCTGTACGGTGCTCTTCACGGTGGGTCCGATGTCGATTTTGGGTTGCGTGGAGGATGGGCTGGGCAATGTGCCCACTATCCTGATTGTGAAATCCATAATGGATGGCATCGCCACCATGTGCTTCGCCCCGCGTTTTGGTGCGGGAGTGATGCTTTCAGTGGTGCCGCTACTGGCTTATCAGGGAACGGTGACCTTATTGGCATCGCATCTGGAATTCATGAAAAATGAGCCGATGCTTTTGGCAAACTTTAATCTGGTGGGAGGATTGTTGGTGCTCACCATTATGTTGGTGATTCTGGAGGTGCAGAAAGTACCCTTGGCAAATTACCTGCCGGCACTGGTGGTAGGACCGCTTCTCACATGGTGGTGGATTATTTAGTCTGCCTCCAGATCATCGCGCAACATTTGGCGGCCTATCGTGTTGAAGGGGTGTACTTTGTTTGAACCTTCCAGTGCGTTGCCCTCGGTTGCCCAGGCAAAGATGGCTCCCTCGAGGTTGAATACATTGGTATGACCCAAAGCGATCACTTTTTGGGCCATCTTTGCGCTGCGGTAACCCACTGCACAGTAGACCACGATGGGCTGCTCCGTATCCTTTAGTATTTCTTTCAGCTCACTATCAGAAGTATCTGGAGGAACATGCTGTGCACCCGGCAGATGGCTTACATCAAATTCATCTTTGCGGCGGATATCCCAAAGATGAGGAGCGGTGCGGTTGAAATCCTTTAGCCACGTGTTAAGTTTTGTAGGAGTGGTATGGGCCACCCCGGCGAATTTCCACGGAATGAATTTGCGGGCGGCATTTAGTCCATTGGATGGAAGCCAGAACCAAAATCCAATTCCCGCAAGAGCAAGGGTTGCGCCGGCAACCAACGAGGGTTTCTTCCATTGCGCAGGCTTGCTCACTTGGTCTCTGAGACGAGTTGTTTGATGCCTCTACTTACCAGATCCTCGACATTTTCCCTCCACCGGTCTGCTGGAAGGCCGTAGACGGCCATGGAGCTTTGGCCCTCATACCCACCTTCCTGCAGGACGCGAAAGGTGGGGATATAGGCCATTACATCATTGGCATAACTGGTGACCCATGTCCTAGGGCCGAATTCTTTCTTAAATTGAAGGGAATAATCGACGACCACTTCACCTCCCATCGATAGCCATAATAAATTTCCCACCCGCCAGCACTGGATGGGGTAGGGGTAGGTCTTCGGAATGTTGCCGGCGGTCTTAAGCTCGATCATGCGTTTTGCCCAGCGGCCCCGGTAACTGTTCGGGTTCTTGGCTGATGCGGCGAGTGATTCACCAGAGGGCAGGGCGCCGAATTCCAGATCGACTGTCTTGATGTGGGTGGCAAGCTTGGGGGCCAGGGTATTCATCTTTTGTAGGAGTACTTCCTCGACTGCCGCAGCCAGCATGTTCCCGTAACGTTCAGCCTGATAAACTTCTCTTCTAGGCAAGGGGTTTATATCTGCACCGCATCCCGGGCTAAACAGAGCCAAGGCACCGGGATGGCTTTTTTCCAGAGCAATCTGGGTGAAGCCCGCGTAATCGCCTGAGAACTTCTGGAAACTTAAAGTGGTGCTGTGGCAGGCATAGCCAAAGACAACGGCCTTCAGGTTTAGTCCCTTGTAGACAGCCAGTACCGGCACATCATGATCGATAGGACCCTTGAGGGTATTGGCGGCAATGAGCTTGGGCACATCACCATAAGGTTTATTTTCGCGCCGATTGACAGCAAAGCGTGTGATGCCGATACCGTGTTTTAAAGTAACGGGTTCTAGGTTTTTGAGCGCCAGCCCGGTGATTTGGACAATTTCAGCCTCAAAGCGCTTGGAATATTCCTCAATTCGGGCAATGCGTTCGGGAGTTAAAGGATAG
>JASLKQ010000089.1 GCA_030747505.1 Verrucomicrobiota bacterium
TCTAGCGCCGCAGTTGCGGGCGGATTTGGCTGATCTGAAACACGCGAAATTGAAACGAGGCATCGTTCTGGTCACCGGAAAAGTTTCAGCCAATACCGAGAAGCAGGTGATATCACTGGCACAAAACACGGAGCTTACTGTTTATTTTCAGTCAGCTGATGCCTCGCAGGTGCTGGCCATGCGCCAAGCCGCAAACAAGGCCGGACTCCTGGGTAAACGAATATTTGTTGAACAAAGCGGACTGGAGCGAATTTGTCTGGGAGACAACATGGTGGACTTAGCGGTGGTAAACGGAGTGAAAAAGAAGGAGCTTTTGCGTGTATTGCGTCCGGGGGCCGAGGCCACACTGGCAGACAAGAAAATCATCAAGCCAGCCACCGAAGGCGCCGATTCCTGGAGCCACCCTTTCCACCGACCCGACAACAACCCCCAGTCAACCGATCAATTGGCAAAGGCTCCCTACCTTACACAATTTATCCAGGCGCCCAAGTTCAGTCCCATGCCACAGATTACCGTGGCCGCCGGAGGACGTGTCTACCGCGCCTTCGGCCATATCGCCCATAAGGCCAATCAAAACAAGATGCTCAACACCCTCATTTGCACCAGCGCCCATAACGGCATCATTCATTGGAAACGCAAACTCAACCCTGGATTCATGATCCATCGGAACACCATGGTTGCCACACAGGATGCTTTATACATGGCCGATAATGAGTCGTGCAAAATTATCGATGCATTCACAGGTGAAATCCGCGACGAAATAGTTATCCCTGAAGGCACGGGTGATGGCCCCACCTGGAAATGGATGGCCATGGCAGATGGCACACTCTATGCCCTTGTCGGGGCCAAGGAAATCTCCGTGAAGACCGTACCCTCAGACAAACCCGGCCTCGGCCATTGGCCGTGGGGCATGTGGGAGGGTCATGATTACAAGGATCCAAAGACCAACTTCGGCTATGGCCGCACGTTTGTGGCAATCGACCTCAAGACCGGGAAAATCAAGTGGCAACATTCCGAGAAGGAATACATCGACGCTCGTGGCGTGTGCATGCGCAATGGGAAAATCTTTTTCTACAGTCCCGGCAGATTCCTGGCAGCGGTGAATACCAAAGGCAAACCCATCTGGAAAAACGACTCCAAGGAACTACTGGAATCTATCGCCCCCCATGCACGCGCACAGCTTTACATCACCGGCTATTCAACAACCACCTACATCAAATGTACTGACAATGAGATTTTCTTTGCCGGTCCGGTTCGCCCAAATTTGGTGTGTGCCTCAACACAGGACGGCCGACTGCTTTGGCAAAAGAAGGACGGCGGCAATGTGCAGCTTGTTTTGCGCGAGGACGGGGTATACGCAGCGGGCTCTCAACGCTCAAAAGGAGGCATGGTGCTTGATTATGCCACCGGAAATATCAAAAGCATGATGCCCTGGCGGCGTGCCTGTACTCGCGCCACCGGCAGTATTGATAGTGTTTTCTTCCGTGCCAGTGGCGGCACAGTCCGCATGGACGTACCAAGCAATACCGCCCAGCACATCGCGCCCATGCGCCCCCCCTGTCAGGATGGAGTGATTATTTCTGATGGCAACCTCTTCTGGGGGCCATGGATGTGCGGCTGCCAGCTTTCGCTTTATGGTCATATCAGTCTCACTGCTGCGGGAGACCAACTCGCCAGTCCCGGCAGTGCCCGCCCCCAATTTGAGACTGGCGAAGGCAACATTAACACCATCGCCAAATTAAAGACTGGCAAGAATGACTGGGCTGTTTATCAGGGTAATAACCGCCGCACTGCCACTACCTCCCTCACACTGCCTGCAAACATCAAGCAGGATTGGAGCTTCAAACCTTCCACGCCTTCCATGCCGACTGCTCCGGTCACTTCCGGGGGCCTCACCTTTATTGCTGACCGCAGCGGTGTGCTCCGCGCACTGGATAGTCAGGGCAAGATGCAATGGCAGACCTATACTGGTGGTGCAATTTATTTCCCTCCAGCGGTCGCCGATGGCCGTGTCTACAGCGGCAGTGCCGATGGGCGCGTCTACGCACATGAGGCAACCACAGGGCGCAAGTTATGGAGCTACCGCGTGGCGCCTACTGAGCGGTGGATCGCAGTGTTCGGCAAACTCATTTCCACGTGGCCCGTTGCCGGTGGCGTACTGGTTGAAAATGGAACAGTGTATGCCGCTGCGGGGATTGCACACTATGACGGAACCCACGTCGTCGCCCTGGATGCCATCACCGGAAAACTCAAGTGGCATAACGATGCCAGTGGTTCCATCAATGAAAAGGTCAATAGCGGCGTGAGCATGCAGGGGAGCCTGTTTATGGAAAATGGAAACCTTTGCTTTCTGGGTGGCGGAGTACAGGAAGTGGCACAGTTCAATCCTGAAGATGGCAAATGCCTCAATAAGCCCTTGGAGAATGTGAGCGCCGGTTTTCGCACGGCCTTTTATCCGTATTATCCGGAATATGGCAACTACGTCTCCCTGGAATACAAAATGGCCGATGGCACCGAACTTGTTTTTGATGCCAGCTACGAGGGTAACAAATTTAATTTCCTACACGCAATCACACCACAATCTCCGCTCCAGGCAACCGATAGCCGAACAATAGAACAATGGGGCGAAGCACACTACAAAACTCATGGAAAAAAAGAAGGCCGTACCCTGCCGACAAATGGAGACCATGGAGACTACGTTCGAAAATATCCGGACTTGCTAAAAGCCTACCACACAGCAAAAGGCATCACCCCCAAGATCAACAAGGAGCGTGCGCGATGGAATGCCCGTCGCGGAGGTCCACAACGCAAGGTGCTGTGGCGCGACGCGCAGTCCCGCCGCTTCGCAGGATTTATCGTTGGCAAAGACCGACTGATTGGAGTGGGTGACTCAGGCAACGACAAGGAAGCTTTCATTGTCATCATTGACCTGAAAACAGGTAAAGATATCCGGACTGAGAAACTAGCTGCCCAACCCATCAAGGGAGGCCTGGCCATTGATAACGAAGGCCGAATACTTGTCTCACTGGTAAATGGACAGGTAGAGAGCTTTAAAGGCCAATCCCAATAATCAGGCCAATATTTCTTTTACTACGCGGGCCGTATGGGTATGGGTGATTTTTTCGTCCAGCCCGTTCCTATTAAAAACCAGCTTTTCATGATCCATACCCAAGATATGGAGAATGGTGGCGTGCCAGTCCTGAATGCCCACGCGATCCTTCACCGCACCATAACCGATATCATCAGTCTCTCCATGAACCACACCACCCTTCACCCCACCTCCGGCCATCCAGCTGGTGAAACCACTGGGGCCGTGATCACGCCCGGCCTTGGCGAAGTCACCCTGCGCCATGGGTAATCGACCAAACTCACCTCCCCACAAAACCAGCACATCATCCAGCAGTCCGCGCTGGCGCAGGTCGCGCAACAGACCGGCAGTAGGTAGATCCGATTCTCTGCAGGCAGCCGGAAGCGAGGTCTTAATATCGCTATGGTTGTCCCACTTCTGGCCCTGAGGGTAAATCTGCACAAAGCGCACTCCCCGTTCAACCAGCCGACGCGCCATCAGGCAACGTTTGCCAAAGTTGTCCGTCTGCTTGCCCCCCACCCCGTACATTTTGCGGGTGATCTCACTTTCCCGGGAAAGGTCCAGCACCTCGGTTGCCTCAAGCTGCATACGCGCGGCCATTTGATAGTTGGCAATGCGCGAATCAAGCACCGGTTGGCTTGGCCGGCCGGCCTTGTGGATTGAATCCAGCGCATTAATGAGGTTGCGCTTGGCAGTTGTCACTCCAATTGGCTCATCATAATCGGGTTTAAGGTGCAGCATGGGCGTTCCTTCACTCTTGATGGAGGTGCCCTGAAAGAGCGGCGGCAAATATCCACTCATCCAGTTTTCCACGCCATTAACTGCAAATCGGTTCTTCGGATCAGCCAATACCACGTAGGCAGGCAGACTCTGGTTGATGCTGCCCAGACCATAGGTGATCCATGATCCCAAGGTTGGATGACCGGGAAAAGTCTCACCCGTCTGCCACTTGTAGCAGGCCGGTTCGTGGTTCTCATGCACATTGTACATTGAGCGGATAATTGCAATGTGATCGATCTCCCTGGCTGTCTGCGGAAGCAGTTCACTCACCCAGGCCCCACTTTGGCCATGGCGGGCAAATTTCCAGCGGCTGCGCATGATTTTGCCCTTCATGCTGCGACCAGCCGGCGCCACCTTGGTGAACTCTTCGGGGGCATCCTTACCATGGAGTTTGTTGAGTAGCGGCTTGGGGTCAAAGAGATCCACCTGCGATGGACCGCCCTGCATGCAGAATTGAATCACTGCCTTGGCCCTGGGCGCGAAGTGCGGCTTACGAGGTTTGGTATCGATCGGCAATGAAGTCCTGTTATTGGGTTCCTCACCATATAAATCCTGCATCAACAGCGACGACAATCCGATCCCGTATAAGCCGTCACTTACACGATCAAAAAACGTCCTTCTATTGATCTGGTTCAATCCCATTATTAATCCACATACAAAAATGCTGCTGAATTAAAAAGCGCGTGACAAATAGCCGCCAAGGCCTTGTTTCGTTGGCCTGTTTCTTTCGCTTCGACAAACTGACGTTCCAATTCACGCACTGATTCAACCATGCTTACCAACTCTTTCCCGGATGGAGGCCGGTTAACAATCTCCTGGTAGGCCAAACGGATGGACGGCTCAATTCCATTGGCCTCCTTCTGTATCCGGGATGCCAATTGGCGGGCCAATCCATGGATCACCTTGTCATGCAGCAGATATAGCGGCTGCTGCACCACCGTAGAATTCACCCGCTCCACACAGTTGGGATTCATTGTCGGCAGATCAAAGGTCTCGAGAAGGGTCATGGTATGGATTCGGCGCTGGCGGATGTAGACACTGCGTCGCCAACCTCCATCCCCAGGTTTGCCGGTAATATAACTGCGTCCGTACACCTGCACCTCATCAGGCTCCCCTCCCATTCGCATATTCAGACGTCCGGAAATGGCAAGAAGTCCGTCGTGCAATTCCTCAGCATCTAGTCGCCGCATAGACATGCGTGAGAGCAACAAATTATCCGGATCCCTTGATGCAGCCGGTTTGGTTTTGATTGATGATTGCCGGTAAGCCCTGCTGGTGCAAATCATACGGTGCAAGTGCTTGGTGCTCCATTTATTTTCCACCAGCTCAACGGCCAACCAGTCGAGCAATCCCGGGTGGGTTGGAGTTGCGCCCTGCGTCCCAAAGTTGTCCAAGCTCGAAACAATACCCCTGCCAAAATGGTGTTTCCACACGCGGTTCACCCATACGCGGGCAGTCAATGGATGATCAGACCGCGTCATCCAGCGGGCAAGCGCCAAACGATTGCCGGTCTTATTCTCTCCGGCTGCCTTTGCCGGCTTGAGGGGTTTATCAGATAATACACGCGGCACCGCCGGACCCACCAAGGTCCCAGGACTGCCCGGGTTGCCCCGCAAACTCACATAGGTCGGGGAAGATTGTCCGCGATCCCATAACGCACGAATAAGAGGCATTGATTTCCTCTTGCCTTTTAGTTCATCGATTTTTTTCCTTAAATCCTTTCGGGCAGGACCTTTAGTCGATTTAAATTTCTCCTCCAGGGGTTTGATTTCTTCATCAACCTTTGCATTGTGTGCCTCGATCTTTTTCCGTTCGGCCGGCAGGGCAATCGGCAAATGCCGACGGGTACTGCCGGCCCACTGGTTCTTAAAGGGCTGGGGAGTCAGCCAGTTGTACTCGTCATAGGAAGCCTTAAAAATGGCGGCGAATGAATAATAATCACGCTGACTAATAGGATCATACTTATGATCATGACACCTTGCGCAATCCATCGTTAAACCCAAAACTCCGCCCGCCAAAATCTGCAATTCATCACTAATAACCTCCAGACGGTCTTCAACGCGGTTCACCGGATTGGCACTGGTTCCATCAGGGGCCATGCGCAAAAAACCGGTGGCAACCAACTTTTCAATTACGTTTTCATTTACCGCATCCGGGTTGGCATAATCAACCAGTTCATCCCCCGCAATTTGTTCAATCAAAAAATCGTTATAGGGTTTATCCTCATTAAAAGCCTTGATGACATAGTCGCGGTACTTCCATGCGTAATTGCGGATCATGTCTGCATTACGTTTGCCCTCCGAATCAGAATAACCGGCCATATCCATCCAATGCCGACCCCAACGTACCCCATAAGCCGGTGAAGCCAGAAGGCGATCCACAACCCTATCCCAGGCTCCCGGACTCTCATCCTTAACAAAATCCTCCATTTGCTCGGTCGTCGGTGGCAAACCGGTGAGATCGTAGGTCACTCGCCGCAGTAGGGTCAGCTTATCGGCCTCAACAGAGAACCCGAGATCCTTTGCCTCAAGCTTTGCCAGCAGAAATGAATCAATCGGATTACGAAATAGAAGACTTGCCTTGTGAGTCGGCACCTCTGGACGCCGGGGGGACTGGAAGGCCCAGTGCTTTCGCGCGGCGGGATCGGCCTTGATGGGCTCAAGCTTCTGCTCCACTTCAGGCGCACCAGCAGCGATCCAGTCGCTTAGAACCTGCAGTTCCCTTCCGCTCATGCGTTCAATCCCTGCCATACTAATGGCGTTATCGGGAGGGCACTGGCGTGATACGATCCTTCTAATCATCGAGCTCTCTTCTGGCTTGCCAGAAACAAAGGCCTTTCCCTTGATCATCGAAGACTTGGTGCGAAGGTCCAGCCCACCTTCATTCGCGTCCTGCCCGTGACACATCACACAACGCCGAAGAAGAACAGGAATAGCATCGTGCTGAGTAACTGAATCCGCACTCACAGAAAACGGAAGCACCAGCGTTAAAGCCGGTAATAATTGGAATACACGAACGCCCATCGACATTAAGAATATCTCTTTGGAAGCGCAAAAATTCAAGCGTATTCAGTTTATCAGTCGATACCAGAACAAGGATCGAATCACGCTGTGGGGGGCAAGATAATAATAAAGCCTACAGACCACGCCACACGAAGAGGCCCGAGGAAACCAACAGTATTATCACAACTAAAGAAACACTCATCAGACTACCCCAGCGTATCTGCACCTCGCTCCGATCGGGGTTAATAACCGGGCGGTAGTCACCCCGTTTTTCGGGTAAAACAAGTATTCCCTCAACAGATTCCTCGGTTTCCTTTGAATTAGTGGAGCTAAGACCCACGATCATCATTCCCACAACCAGGAGGAAAATGATAAAAAATGAATCGGAACTAAAAAATAAACCCAAAGACATAGCGACCAATGACGGGTAAAAAGCCAACGCACGCCAACGGCGCAAAAGCCGTGGATGGCGTTTAACTAAAGCGGAAATAGCGATGGCCGCCGCCACCCCCATTGGAAAATATAGCCACAGCCATTTCGCTGATACACCAAAGACCACCGGCAACAATGCAAATAAACACCCCGATACAATTAAGAAGGGTAAATTGAATAGGATGAAAGCCGGTGCGGGCACCCATTTTGCAGGCAACATTTTAACAGACTTTTTCGGGGGCAAAACAGGGACTTTTTCGTCTTTATTGAGCTTGATGGACCAAAAAGAGCTGGACCACCAGAACACCGCAACCAGTTGCCCCCAAACCAAACCCCTTTTCAAAAACAGACCAACCCAATCGCTAAGCGGCGCCTGATCCCAAGCATACCCCAAGCCACCCAATACTATGCCACCAAGAATCACTTGCCAAACTTTGCGTTTAACAAACCTAAGCGTAGCCGAACCTCCACTTGAAGGTAATACGTGATTATCGAGATGGGGCATTAAATCCAAGCCGGCTGCACCCGCACCCAGAACAAATAAAAACGAAACTCCAACGCCCAAAAATATGCCCAGCAATAACCCTAGAATGTTCGCATCCGGAAATACCCCTCCTGTCCAAACAAAAGCAAGAGGGGTAGCGACAGCTGCAGACACCAATACGTAAGCTCCTTGCGAAGCTATAAAAGTCCGAAAGCCTCGTGTGAATCCGAAATATTCTGTCTTGGAGGCAGCCTGAAACGATTCGGTATCGGGATACATTTTTCTGCGCAACGTTTTCAATTGGAATAAACCACACCCCATTACTACCACCATGCCTAACACCCCCATCAGTCGCACACCAAAACCCTCCTTAGGCTGAAACGATTTGGCGGCCACCTGCTCATCATTCTCCGAAGTTTTTGTCTCTGGGTTTTTCGTCGGCGGAATTACCAAGGGGTTCTTCGGTTCACCGGTTGGGTCTTTAGTCGGCTTGACTGGAGTTTCCGATTTGGACTTACCTTTTCCTTGAGCAACTTCGGTCGAAGAAGATTGAATGAGGGCCAACCCGAGCAGGACGACCACCGTAACCCCAGCAAAGATCAATACAGGCACATAAGCCTTTTTAGGATCCCCTTTGATCTCGGCCCAATGTTTACTGGCTGCCGAATCTTCCAGTTTCAATTGCCGGAATACTACAACCGCAAACGAAACCGCAAAAACACCAACACTGGCAAAGAACACCCACACCAGAAGCGGCCAAGCAGCCCCTCCCGTACTTTTCTGACCGATGTAGATCAACCCAAAAAAGAAAGCCAACACCGCGGAAAAAACCGAAACCGCAGTCGGAGCATTGTTACTGACCCACTGCAAGAATCCTGAACGCTTGGTCTGGAGCTCCGGTTGCGGCTTGGGAGAAGGGGCTGCCTCTGGCTGAACAGGCTCGGCCACAACTTCCGGCCCTGAAACTGGCTCCTTTTCCAGGCGCGCCTCTAGTGCGGCGCGTAATTTACCCAAATCCACCGAACCGTCAGTCGGTAAACGCAGGCGCAACTTAACTTGAGGCGCATTGCGCGGATGGTGACGCGGTTTACTCATGCATTAACTGAACTCACGCCATAACTTATCGAACTCGCGGGTGAAGGCCTTGAGAAGTCCTCCATCGGTTGTAATGAGAAAATTTTCCTCGTTATTGAGAGCAGCTGAACGGGTCCAGTTATAGCTGCCAGTCAATAGTTTGCTTTTATCAAAAATGGCAAACTTGTGATGCATGTGGTGCTCAGACCGATCAACCCGAACAGGGATTCCTGCCCTCTCGAAACGGTCAATGTCTGAACCCGCATCCATGGATTTTTCGTCGTCACTAATCACGCGAACCTGCACCCGGCGGCGGTGTGCCTTTTCCATGGCTTCAGCAATGCGGTTGTCGGTAATGGTGAAGACACAGACATCTACTGTAGACCTCGCCTGGGCGAAGAGATCTATGATTTTACCGGCACAATTATCGTCCGGACTAAAGAATGCAGCTGCGGCTTCAGCTTTCCCTGCCCCGGGTAAATTCTCGGTGGGGTATAGTGCCTTCACAGTGTCTTCCAGCCATTCCAGCGCCTGAAAACGCTGCCCCGCATCGGCCTTTGCCAACGCCTCACGAGCAGCATCAAAGGCCATGCTTCGATACAACGCACGTTTTTGTTCGTCCCCACGGATTTCGTCGAGCAAGTCGCGGATTTCACCGCGTTCTTTGCGTGAAAGCTGGAAGTCTTCCAGCGTCGCTTGTAGGAGGGTTTTTACCTCGTGATCTTTCATAAAATAGAACTCACTTTCCACTGAGTGTGAACGCGCGGGGCAATGGAAATATTACCGTCCTGCAGCCCTAGCAGCCAATGAAAAATAACCGACAAAATTGAGAAAAAGGTTTCCCTTATCAAATGACTGATTTATCGTCTACCACACCCACACGCGCTGCAAGAGCAACTCTTAACCCAAGGTATCGTCATGGCAAAGTTTCTGGATAAATGGAAAAAGAAAGTCACCACATATAAAACCAAGGCAGAGGAAATTCGTGCCATGATTGAGGACGGAGCCGAAACCATTCGTGATATTCGCGCTGATGTAGAGGGTACCGTCGAGGAACTGAAGACGGACAGCGAAGAAAAGATGATGGAAAGCCTGGAAAAAATCCAGGATGCCGAGCGGGTTTTTGAGGAAGCGGGCTATGACCTGCGGGCAGTGGAGCTGGAAATGGGGTTCAACCCCAAGGTGGTGGCAGTGTTGAAACACAAAACGAGCGTGAGTTCGCGCAAAAAGGAGCAACTACTCAAGAAGCATGAGAGCGATAAGTTATTAAAAACGGTGCTTACTTCCCTCTTTAAGGCTGAAGCCCTGGAGGACAAGGTGCACTTGCAGCGTCTAACCTTCAGCGAAGTTCATCTTGAGATGGGCCTTGTCCCCGCAATCCATGTAATGTGGGAAGATAAAAGCACAGCTGGAGTAGCAACACCGAAGAGTCATTCCGCCTCGCCCTCCATTTCCACCAGTCCTTTCACCTCGAGCAGTTCTTCGTTCACCAGTAAAGGCTCTTCGTTTACCAGCAGGGGCTCTTCGTTCACTGATACCGCGACTAAAGAAGAGCTGCCTCCTCAGGAACCTGAGCCACAATTATCAGCTACACCAGAGAACAAAGAACCCATCGCGACATCAAGCGAACCCAGTAACCTTGAAGAGCCTGCCTCAACAGAAGATTCCTCCTCCGTGGAATCAGCGGATTTGGAAGAATCTTTCAGTGCCCCGGAAGTAACGGCCAGTGCGCGTGATCCAGAAGATGACAAGTGGACCAGCTTTCCGGACATCTCGTTTCCAACCGCAAAATAAACTTAATCAAGACTCCTCTTGAGAAGATGACTGATCAGGCTGCTGCTGTGCTTGGTCGAGTTGTTCAAGGATTTGACGAATCAATTCGTCACTGTTCTCGGCCATTTGCGTGTTAAGATCAACAACGACTTCACTGGGTTGCGCCGACTTAAGTTCTTCCTGCAGATCTCGAGTACGCGTTTGGTAGGCAGCAAATAAATTGCCCACCTGGTGCAGTGCCGTTTGTAGCTGCTGAGCCTGAGCCGCAGCCTGTGATCGGGTAAGGGCTTCAGTCAATTGGGCGTTGCTTTGCCCGATAAATTCCATCATGGCCTGCTGCCGCTCTGCGAGCATCTTTTGATTCTCTTCTGACTGCGAAGCCATCTGGCCCGAATGCTCCAAGTATTTCTCGATGGCCCCACTTATTGCGGTCATATCTGTGCCTGTGGCAGCAGTTTCGGCCCCTTCCCCTTTAGGCCCTGCCGCTGGAGTATTCTGACCAGCCAGGCCTTCAGCCAAAGTCTGACGCAATCCTTCAAGACTTTCATTCATTCCGCCCAAATCCAGGGTAGTGGTACGGGGCTTTGAGAGCTCATCCTTTAATGTTCCCTGAATAGATTCCAATCCACCGGTGAATAGAGACAACTGACTGACCACGCGACTAACCGGATCGGTCTGGTCTCCTCCCTGCAAATATTGGTTGCGACCATAAGTTTTTCTGATTTCGCCCCACCTATCCTCTTCCTCTTCGTTCATTACGCCAATGAGCTGCTTAAACTTCAGGAAGTTTGCCTCCGCGCCTGTTGTCAATGTCTGACTCTCACCCTTGTAGTGATCGAGCACCAGATCCATCAATTCCTGCTCATTCATCATGGGCAGAACCTTCTCTGCCAGACGGTTCATGTTCCGGTATGAACCCTGCATCTTGAAGGCCGGCTCCGTACGAAATTCATCGGCCTGCCCCGCACTTTCGATATAAAGTTGATTGACCTTCAAAACCACATCACGCAACACGATGAGCTTCTGGAGTACGGTCAGGATTTCCTCCTGCTCGTTGGCCGAAAAATTACCCTGTAATTCCACTCCCTCACGCTGGCCGCTCTCAGCCATCCGGATGAATCCCTGAATATCCTTTTGGGCCGCC
>JASLKQ010000008.1 GCA_030747505.1 Verrucomicrobiota bacterium
CAGGGCCCGTTGTTTACCCTCTTCACCATTGCCGTGGCTGCAGCCGAGGTGGCCGTTGGCTTGGCGTTGGTCATTGCTGTTTATCGTCATTTCAAAACTGTGGACCTCGAGCAACTCGACACCCTTAAGGAAGAATGAGCACAATGACCTTGGCCTTAATAGCTTTGTTGCCGCTTCTGGCTGCTGTCATTACCAGCTGCATGAAATGTGGGCGTCGGGCCGCAGGAGTTGCAATTGTGGCCATGCTTGGATCGTGCGGTTTGGCGCTTTGGGCGTTTGGTCAAGCATGGGGCATGGAGCTCGGTAAACATGCCACCTCTGATATCCCATGGCTCACGGTGGGCACCACCACTATTAATTTCGGCTTTGTGCTTGATCCTCTTACCGGGGTTATGGCGGCAATGGTCACCTTTGTGGGTCTGCTTATTTTCATCTATTCCTTCGGATACATGAAGGACGACAAGCGCATGGCGCGCTTCTTTTGTTACCTGTCACTTTTTGCCTCTGGCATGCTTGGGTTAATTTTGGCCAACAACCTTCTGTTGCTTTTCATGTGTTGGGAAATTGTCGGAGTGGCCTCCTATCTGCTTATTAGCTTTTGGAATCATAAGCCCGAAGCGGCGGCAGCCGGCAAGAAAGCCTTCATCGTAACGCGCATCGGCGACATAGGGTTTCTGATAGGCATTCTACTGGCATTCAAGTACACGGGGACCTTGACCCTTTATGATGGAGGCAATGGCCTTTTGGATTTGGCATCGGCCCTGAAAGAGGTGGGGCATGGGATCAAATCAGAAGAGCCCGGTACACTTTTCACCCCCGAAATCGCCGCAATTGTCAGTTTGCTATTGTTTCTTGGTGCGGTGGGTAAATCCGGCCAATTGCCGTTACACGTGTGGTTGCCCGATGCCATGGAGGGACCGACGCCAGTCAGTGCCCTGATTCATGCGGCTACCATGGTGGCCGCTGGTGTATTTCTAGTGGCCCGAACCATGCCGATTTTTGAAGCTGGAGGGACGGAGATGGTGGTGGCTTGGACTGGTGCAGTCACTGCGTTGGTTGCCGCGTTGATTGCCTTAGGCCAATATGACATCAAACGCATCCTCGCTTATTCCACAGTAAGCCAGTTGGGGTTGATGATGGTGGGTCTGGGCGTGGGTGGGGTGGCTATTGGCATGTTTCACCTGTTAACTCACGCATTTTTCAAGGCGCTGCTTTTTCTGGGAGCAGGCTCCATTATTCACGGTTGTCATGAGGAGCAGGACATCCGAAAAATGGGTGGCATATGGAAATCCATGCGCGTTACCTCCATTGCCTACTTGTGCGGCACGGCCGCACTGGTGGCATTTCCCTTTACGAGCGGATTTTTCAGTAAAGACGAAGTCCTAGCCGGGGCTTGGACAAGCTCCGAACCCATTTTCTGGATTGTCGCCGCCGCCTCACTGCTTACCGCGGTGTATATGATACGCCAGTGTTTATATGTCTTCACTGGATCGTATCGCGGCGAAAATTCACCGCACGAAAGCCCGTGGGTTATGACTGTACCCTTGGTGATCTTGGCGGTTTTTGCCCTGGGGCTCGGCGCAATTTCGAAAGGCACAATTCTCAATCAACTACCGAGAGCACAGTACGAACATAATAATTTCGTCATCGCAGTCAGCGTGGCTGTGTCCTTGGGAGGGATTGTTCTGGGTTGGATGATTTATCGCGGGCGTAAGCTCGGGGAGGATACGGATCCTTTGGCAATTAAATCCTTGAGAGAGAAATTATGGTTTGATGAATATTACGCTGACACTGTTGGTAAGCTATGGAGTTTAGCTGCCATTATTGCTGAGCAACTCAACGAACTGCTGATTTTCCTTCGGGATATGTTTGTTGTGTTGGCCCGCGGGTTAAGCGGTGCGTTTGCGATTGGTGGGGATCAAAAATTAATTGATGTAATGGCCTTTGATGGGCTGTGTGATTGGTTGCGTTCATTGGGTTACGCTGTGACCCGTCCACAAAATGGATTTCTTCCTGGATACCTCCGGCTTATTGCAATTGGAACGGTGGTTCTAGGTCTGGTGGTGTTCTGGATATCATGATTACCGCACTTACATTGGCACCGGTACTGGCGGCTTTGGTAATCTTAGCCGTGCCGGAGAAGCGTGTGCGTGTAGTGGCCCTTGCAGGCTCACTGATTTCTCTTGGGTTGATGGTGTATATGCTTATGCATTTGGACCTTGATGCCAAAGGTGTTCAGTTTAAGGAAAAAATCGCGTGGATCCCTGGTTTAGGGATAGATTATTTTGTAGGGTTGGATGGAGTTAATGCACTCGTCTTACTCTTGGCAACACTTCTGGCTCCTCTTGTAGTGCTGGCCTCATGGAAGCAAGAGGAGCGGTCTCGCACGTACTTTGTGCTGCTATGCATTCAATTTACGGGGCTTTTCGGCACGTTCACTGCGCTTAATTTCTTCCATTGGTTTCTCTACTGGGAACTGGCACTGGTGCCGGCCTTTTTCCTCATCAAGATTTTCGGTTCGGGTGAAGATCGTCATCGTGCGGCACTAAACTTTTTCCTTTTCACCGTGGTAGGCAGCGTTGCCATGTTGCTGGGTTTTTTGTTCCTTTATCAGCAAACCGGCACCTTTGATTTTGTTGAATTGGCAAGAAAGGGAGTGAATGCACATCCTTTAATTTTCTGTGCTGTCTTGGCCGGTCTTTGGGTGAAGGTTCCTTTGGCCCCCTTGCATATCTGGCAGGCACCGGCATATGCCGCAGCACCCGCTCCAGTTGCTATGCTGCTAACGGGAGTCATGTCCAAGATGGGCGTGTATGGATTTTTGAGATTGGTGGTGCCCATTTTTGATAAACAACTGCAACACTATGCGGGGACATTGATGACCTTGGCGCTGGTGACGATCCTTTGGGGTGCCTTTCTTGCCTTACGCCAGACGGATTTAAAGCGCATGTTGGCTTTTTCCTCACTCAATCACGTGGCTTATTGTGTTCTGGGGGTGGGGGCGTTGGGTATTGCAGTCGATGGCATGAAAATAGACGCTCATGAGCTGGCTAGGCAGGGGGTGATTTTGCAGATGTTCGCCCACGGACTCGCTGCGGCGGGTCTGTTCTATTTGGTAGGGTTACTGGAGACGCGGACCGGTTCGAGTGGCCTCGGTGATTTTGGTGGGCTGAGTGCGGTGACGCCCAAGTTTGCCGCAGCATTTTACCTGCTTACGTTCTGTTCGTTGGGATTGCCGTTTATGGCAGGGTTTGCCGCTGAGTTCTTGATTTTTAGTGGCAGCTTTGCAGTGGCTCCCACAGTTACGGTTGCTGCAACAGTTGGTTTGTTGGCTACTGCGGTTTTTCTACTCACCATGTTGCAAAAAGTGTTCACCGGCCCGACGCCCGAGCGGCACAATAACATGGCTGATCTGAGCCCTAGTGAAGGTTTGATTGTCATCCCATTATTGTTTCTACTGTTTTTCGCGGGCATTTCGCCCGTTACGTGGCTCTTTTGGAGCTCAGTTCTCAACTGATATGACTGCACTACTCACAGTCATCATTAGTTTCCTTGGAGCACTGGTGTGTGGACTGATGCCGGCAGGGTTGCACCGTCGTATTCGTTGGGTGGCACTGCTTACCGCCGGGCTTGGTTTGGCGACGGCCTTCTGTTGTGCATTGCGCTACAGCGGACCAGATATGGTAGATGAAATTAATTCCACCTGGATTGCCTCGTTGGGCGTGTCGTTTGTTACCGGCTATGACGGGATCAGCTTGCCGTTGTTACTGGTTACGGGTTTGGTGGCTGTGAGCGGGGTATTATTCACCTGGAATCTCGATCATCGAGCCAACCAATTCTACGCTTTTTACTTTGCTCTTATCGGTGGGGTATATGGAGTCTTTCTTTCTTTGGATCTTTTTCTTTTGTTTGTGTTTTATGAAATTGCCATTGTTCCTAAATATTTCCTGATTGCCATCTGGGGCGGGGCGAAACGTGAGTATGCGGCAATGAAACTGGTGATGTACTCTTTTGGAGGGAGTGCACTGCTTCTTCTGGGGATGCTGGCACTCTATTTTGGTTCAGGGCTTAATACTTTCAATCTGTTGGAGTTGATGGAGGCGAATTTTTCCGGTGGGTTTCAGTCGGTGGTGTTTCCGATCCTGTTTTTGGGCTTTGCTATTCTAGCGGGCATGTGGCCTTTCCATACTTGGGCCCCCACAGGTCATGCGGCGGCACCTACAGCGGCCAGTATGTTGCTTGCCGGCGTGGTGATGAAATTGGGAGCTTATGGGTGCCTTCGGGTAGCGGTGGGTGTGCTTCCGGAAGGAGCAATGGTATGGGCTCCATGGATTGCAGTCTTTGCAGTGGTAAACATAGTCTATGGGGCACTGGTGGCCCTGCGACAGGAGGATTTCAAATATGTCATTGGTTATTCCAGTGTCAGCCACATGGGGTTTGTGCTGCTGGGTATTGCCACCTTGAATCTTACTGGCATGACTGGTGCGGTGTTACAGATGTTCTCCCATGGAGTCATTGGGGCCCTGCTTTTCGCGCTGGTGGGCACAGTGATTTATTCACGTACCCAGACGCGGATGCTTGATCAACTGCACCGGCTCATTGATCGGATGCCGGGGATTGCATGGGTGTTTATCGTGGCAGGTTTGGCGTCGATGGGTTTGCCGGGTTTCAGCGGGTTTGTGTCTGAGTTGTATGTGCTGCTCGGGGCATGGGGGAGTTTATCAGGCTGGGTTGTGGCTGCTGCAGGTGTGGGTATTCTGGCGACATTCGGTTACACATTGGTGAAAATCCACGAGGCATTCTTCCGGGAGGGCACTGCGGACTCTGAGGGCAGCAAGAGGCTGGAGCAGGCCGATTACCCGCCCATGACATTACCGGAAAAAGCCGGGGTGACTCTACTGCTCGGTGCGTCCATCCTGGTAGGTATATGTCCCTGGCTATTAACGAACCATATTAGTGGCAGCTTGGAGCTGCTGATAGATCGATTGGCAAACTAAGAATGGATTACCAGCTGATATTCAATGCCCTGTTACCCGATCTGATTGTGGTTGTGTCGTTGTTTGTCGCACTGGGTGTTGACTACGGGTGTATGCGGCAGGCTGGTATCAGGGATCGGGCAAATAAAGCCCTTCAAATATGCAGCTTGGGGCTTATAGGAGGATTGGTGGTGCTGGTGTTACAACTCAACGGGACTCTGTCATTGGATTACTCAGAGTTATTGGACGCAACACACGGGCAATTGATGTTGAGCCCGAGCACATTGGCTTTGAAGTGGTTGTTGTTTGCCTTGGGCCTTGCCGTTTTACCGTTGGCTGCCCGACATATGGTGACAGTGCAGGTGAGTGAATACTTTGCACTGCTGTTGTTGGCTACGCTTGGCATGGGCTTTATGGTTACCAGTCGCAACCTATTGGGGGCGTTTGTTGCATTGGAAGTGGTTAGTTTAAGCCTCTATGCTCTTTGTGCCTTGCATCAAACCAGTCGCGCTTCAGCCGAAGCAGCGCTTAAATATCTCACCTACGGCGGTGTGTCTTCTGCGTTTCTTCTGTTTGGTATCAGCTATTTGTTTGGGGTGACTGGTGAGCTTGATATTTCTCAGGGCCTGCTGATGAAGGAGGCGCTGATTAGAGCACCAATGCTGGTAACAGTAGCCTACCTGTTCATCCTGGTTGGGCTTGGCTTTAAGATTGCGGTGGCTCCATTCCACTTGTGGGCTCCGGATGTGTACCAGAGTGCCCCCACGCCCGTGGCGGCCTGGGTGGCTAGCGGGTCAAAAATAGCCGGGGTGGTCCTGCTGTTGGCACTTTTGAAGCCGGTGTCCATGCCTTCGGGAAACACGGCTATCATTCCGATGTTGGCAATACTGGCTGTAGTGAGTATGGCGGTGGGCAATCTCGGTGCATTGCGGCAGATTAATATCAAGCGGCTTTTGGCTTATAGCGCAATTGCCAATGCCGGGTATTTGCTGGTGGCGATATTGGCCTTTACCGAGGAAGGCCGGGCTGCCGCGGTATACTATGCGGTGGTATACGCAGTTGCCACGCTGGGAGCCTTTGCTGTAGTGGCCGTGCTCAGTGACCGGTTGGGGCGTGAGGCGCAGATTGATGACTTTCGCGGTTGCTGGAAAGCCAGGCCGTGGTTGTCCCTGGCCCTGCTAATTTTTGTTTTGTCCCTGGCGGGAATTCCACCATTGGCCGGCTTTGTGGGAAAATTTTATCTATTCTTTGCGGCCATACAATCCCACTCCCAGATTGGTCACTGGAGTGAGGGGCTTTACTGGCTTGTGGCTCTTGCTCTTGGGTTCAGTGTGGTGGCACTCTATTATTATCTCAAGGTGTTGAAGGCGGTTTTTGTGAGCGAAGAGACCTGTAAACTGGACAAAGATTCTATTGGTTGGTCTTCTGGTGCGGTAATTTTGATCTTGTCAGTTATCACCGTCGGTTTGGGGGTGTGGCCCGGTCCGCTTATTGAATTCATTGGTCAGTTCTTAATTTGAAAACTATAAAACTTTCTCGAGATTTAGCTGCGGATTGCAGCTCAATGAAGGAAGATTCATTTTAGGATTCGCCCTTGATGGAACCTTCGCACACCTGCCATCGTTGCAGGGTTTGTCCCAGTTCCTGAGGCCAATTTTCCTCTGTGCAGGTCATGAAAACCTGACCTCGACCTTCACTGCACGACTCCAATAAGGGGAGAAACCCCTTGCGCCTTTCGATGTCCAGTTCCCCCATTACATCATCAATGAGTAATACCGGAGGGGCTCCATGGACGGAGTTCAGATGTTCGGCCTGGGCAATTTTGAGGGCGATGGCGATCGATCGTTTTTGACCTTCACTGGCAAACTCAGCCGCTGGTTTTCCGTCCATCAGAAGTGCCAATTCATCACGATGTGGGCCGATGGTGGTGGAGCCCAGTTTGCTTTCCCGATCCTTTGCGCGACCAAGCTCCTCGGAAAAATCAGATTTTACGCTGGGGACATAATCCACATTTAAAGACTCACTCCCAGGAGCGATACGTTGGTGGGCAGCCAAGATACGCGGAGCTAATTGAGGCAGCAATTCTGCTCGTTGTTTGATGATTTCGTTGCCCAGCTTAACCAGTTCAATGGTGAAACCATCCAGTGCATCCTCATTGATGGGTTTCTTTTTCAGTAACGCATTACGAGATCGCAGTGAACGTGTGTAGCGCTGCAAGAGAGGCAGGTAGGATGGGATTGTGTGGGACAAGAGGAAATCCATAAACCGCCTGCGTCCACGACCGGCTCCTTTGACCAGTGACAGATCTTCAGTGCAAAAAGCCACCGTACGAAATGTCCCCAGATAATCAGTGAGTTTTTTGACTGGTTCATCGTCAAGGGTGAGCCGACGCTCGCGTGCAGACCAGTACATTTTCACGTTATGCGATCCGGTTCCCACGACGTGTCCACCCACAAACCAGCCTGTTTGATTGTGGCGTACCATGGCCCCACTGCCAACTCCCCGGAATGAGCGGAGATTGGCCAGTAAATGAAGTGCTTCGAGTATACTGGTTTTGCCCTGTGCATTGCGGCCCAAGAGCAGATGAAAGCCCGGGCCGAAGTCAGCATCCAGCCGGTCATAGTTCCGGAAATCCCTCAATCGCAAATGCGTCAGATGCACGTGCTGATGATGACCCAGGGTCCTCAGGTCGGCAAGTCGCGCGATTGTCAAAAATTTCTGATTGGCGACAGGCCTTGTCGGTGCCTTGATTCTTTGCAGGTGGAATACTGTATTCGTAAATTTAAGGACGAGGACTTGGATGCTGTCAAAACGATTACGGTTGAGGGATTTGTTGGAGTTTCACTGGATCACTTGCTTGAGGAGAAGCTGGGAGGTGAATTTGCCGGCCACGATTGGCGCTGGCGCAAGGCCCGGCATATTGATGAGGATGTTGCAGCAAATTCAGAAGGATTGTTTATAGCGGAGGCCAACGGATTGGTTTTGGGCTATATCAGCACCATGATAGACCGGGAGGCAGGGAAAGGACGAATTCCCAATCTGGCTGTGACTCCCGGCGCACGGGGACAAGGACTGGGGCGGGCGCTTATTGAATATGCGTTGGATTATTTTCGCAGCGAAAAGCTTGAGTACGCTGTAATTGAAACGATGGAAAGCAATCCAATCGGGCAAACCCTATATCCCGAAACCGGTTTTCAGGAAATTGCGCGCCAAGTGCATTATGCACAGAAGCTATAAATTACTTCAGTTTGCGGAGGCGCACATTGCGGATAACGCCGTAGGACTGAAAGGTCGCAAAGCCGAGTGGGGCTGATAGTTCGATTTCTCCCACGCGCATTTCAATGACCTTGTCCTTGATGGGTTCATCGATGATCTGGGATTCTCCGGGAAAATAGATGGTGTCGCGGGCGGGAATATTTTTCTCCAGTTCTGGATTGAGCTGGCGCAGTGTTTTCTCGGCGGCTTCAGCAGTCAGTTTGGTCCCATTCTTGGCCGCTTCATCCTGATAGGCCTTCACGATGCTGGCGACCGTTGCCTTAAGGGGAACAAGATATTCCCTGGGAGTCATCCATACGCTGAGATTATCAGGGGTAACCCGCAGGCGAAATTTATACCACTGGTTCTTATTGAACTTCAGATATACAGTGGTGTCATTCTCTGAAGCGTCCATGCTGTTGATGCTGGAGATGCCGGTGACGGCCCCTCCCCAACCGCCTGTGACGAGCGAGGCATGGGAATCGCCGACAGGGAAGGTTAGTAAACCAAAAAAGTCCGTGCCATTGACCTTTTTAGCTTCATACTCAACCTCATAGTTTGTCTTGGGCAGGATTGTTTTGTTTGTAAAAGTAACACCCGTGATGACAAGGCCGTTCTCAATGTGCAGTTCACCATTCTTGACCTTTACGTTACCCCGCCCGGCGTAATCGGTTTCCTTCCAGCCGGTGAGATCCTTGCCGTTGAAAAGTTTGATCCAGCTGATGGGTTTCGAGCCATCGGGTAGTTCAGGGATTTTTCCCTGCTCATTTTTGTTTTCACTCCACAGGCCCAATTCGTCGTATTTCTTGGCGGCTCTGTTGCGTTCACTGCTCTGAAATTTGGCACACCCAAAACCGGCTAAACAAGCAAGGCAAAGAATGGAAGATAAGAATGGTTTCATTTTTGAATTAAAGTATTGAGTTGGTTTTTACCTCGAACAAGTTTGGCATTATGCTCTTTGACCACTTTTGCAATTTCAGCCAGAACCACCGGGTTTTCCTTGGCCAAGTCATGTTTTTCAGCGGGATCATGATCCAGATGATAGAGCACGGGTGGATCATGTTTTTCAGGTTGTGAGCGACCATAGGCCGCTCGGGTAATGTAATGTGCTTTCCAGGGCCCTTTGCGCACTGCATAAAGCTGTTCTCCGCGGTAAAAGAACATGGCCTCGCGAGGACCTTTCCCTCCCTTTAAGAGAACAGAAGTGAGATCCATACCATCAACCACGCGATCCTCGGGCACCTTTGCTCCGGCAAGGGTTAGACAGGTGGTGTAGATATCCATGGTGCTCGCGATGGAATGGTTGGTGTGGGGCTTGATCCTGCCCGGCCACCAGGCGATGCCGGGCTCACGCATTCCCCCTTCCCAGGTGCTCCCCTTGCCATCACGCAATAGGCCCGCAGATCCTCCGTGCGTTTCAAAGATCAGCCAGGGGCCGTTATCGCTGGTAAACCATACGAGCGTGTTCTCTGCAAGGCCTTCATCCTGCAGGGTTTTGAGTATCTGCCCGACTGACCAGTCAATCTCCTCTATCACATCACCATAAATGCCACGTTTGGAAACACCCACAAAGGGTTTGTCCCGGAAAAGAGGGACATGAGGCATGCTATGGGCAAGGTAAACAAAAAACGGATTATTCTTATTGGTTTGGATAAACCTAATGGCTTCCTCAGTGTAGCGGCGGGTGATGGTGGTCTGGTCGGCCGGCCGTTCAATTTCCTTGGTGTCTCGCAGCAACGGTACGTTGAAATACTCTATCTTGGCATTCTTACAGGCCTCCCGGTATTTGGTAGCTGAGGCAATTCGGTCCATGTCATTGGAGTAGGGAATCCCGAAGTAGGTGTCGAAACCGTTGTTGGTAGGGAGATATTGAGTTTTATGTCCCAGGTGCCATTTTCCGATTGCGGCGGTGGCGTAGCCCTTGGTTTTTAATCCTTCTGCCAAGGTAATCTCCCTTTGAGGAAGTCCTCCAGCGCTATCGGGAAAAAGGACGCGCCTCTTGTCGCTGCACATGCCGCTACGTACGGGTAAACGACCGGTTAGTAGAGCGGCCCGGCTCGGGGTGCAAACCGGAGCGGCTGCGTAGAATTGGGTAAACTTAATCCCTTGGGCAGCCATTCGATCCAAATTGGGTGTTTGAATGGTTGGGTGACCGAAGCATCCCAAGTCCCCGTAGCCCAGATCGTCACAAAAAATGACCACAAAATTGGGGGATTTAGCCGCAAATAATGGAATGCTCCCCAGAATCATCAATATCAGGACTCGGGGCAAAAGATTCATGGGCAGGGAGCGTACCGATTGGCTAGAAGCGGGGCAATGCCAGATTCATGATCAAAATTGCAAGGAGTTAATATTACTTATTATTCTTAGTGGTTACCCTTATAATTAAACAAAACTTACATTCTATCCTTGGGTGTATCTCCCGAATATGAGAATATTACAGACAAGCGGAGATAGAATAAACCAATGGCCCAATCGTGCTTTTCACTCTCCGGTTCTCTGAATTTATGCTATATTATGGTAATAATTTAATGAAACCCTACAAAGCCAATACCCGAAATGATCTGCCTCGAATAGCCGAGGTCCTCGGATTGAACCGGGACGAAGTGAAGGATATGTTGGCTGTTTCAGCCGTTTTACCCTTCAAGGTGAATGATTATATATTAGAAAATCTAATCGACAGGAACAATCTTCCGAATGATCCAATTTACCAACTGACCGTTCCTCAGCGCGGGATGCTTGCTGATAAAGATTTCGGCCGCATGCGTGATTTGGTGGGCAAGGGAGCTTCTGAGGCTGAGATTAAGTTGGCCGCACGAG
Organism: Verrucomicrobiota bacterium; assembly: GCA_030747505.1. Classification (GTDB taxonomy): domain Bacteria; phylum Verrucomicrobiota; class Verrucomicrobiia; order Limisphaerales; family UBA1100; genus UBA1100. The sequence continues at coordinate 11,052 of JASLKQ010000008.1, forward strand.
AGATTCAAAGCAGTCTCAATCCCCATCCTGCAGGGCAGTTGAAGCTCAATAGCCCCATGCTGGATGGCAAAGAACTGCCGGGCATGCAACATAAGTACAATGAGACGGTGCTGTTTTTCCCCGCACAGGGGCAAACCTGTCACGCCTACTGTACCTACTGTTTTCGCTGGGCGCAGTTTATTGGCGATAGAGATTTGAAATTTGCGAACAAGGAACCGGAACATCTCCGCCGTTATGTTGAGGAGAACCCCCAAATTGACAGTGTTCTGATCACCGGGGGCGACCCGATGATCATGAAGACGAAGTTCCTGCGGCAGTATATTGAGCCGCTCTTGAATATTCGGCACCTGAACAGTATTCGGGTGGGCACCAAGGCGATCGCCTATTGGCCATACCGCTTCACTGAGGGTGAGGATGCTGATGATCTGATGCGACTTATCGGTCAGGTGCGAGAGGCAGGGAAAAACTTTGCGGTCATGGCTCACAGTAGTCATCCGGTTGAATTCTCGACCGATGTGTCACAGCAGGCTGTTAGACGGCTAATTGACTCAGGGGCAGTGGTACGCTGTCAGGCCCCGTTAATCAAACGAGTGAACGATCATCCCGACATCTGGGCGGCATTATGGCGTAAGCAGGTTTCCCTGGGTGCGGTGCCCTACTACATGTTCGTAGAACGAGATACCGGTCCCAAGAACTACTTTGAGGTGCCGCTGGCACGCGCGTATGACATCTTTAGTCGTGCATACAATCAAGTGAGCGGGTTGGCGCGCACGGTGCGTGGACCCAGCATGAGCTGTACGCCCGGCAAGGTGTGTGTTGATGGCATTACGGAAGTACATGGAGAAAAGGTTTTCGTAATGAAATTTATTCAGGGGCGTAATCCTTTCTGGGCCAATAAGGTGTTCTTTGCCAAATTCAACCCGAAGGCAACATGGCTGGACGACTTAGAGCCTGCATTAGGGGAGAAGGCTTTCTTCTTTGAGAAAGGCATGGACGATTTTGTTGAAAATTATCGTCATGAACATGAAGATGCCCACGAAGTAAAAGAGAGTTTCTAGTATAAGCTAGATTTAATTGAGGGGTGAATTTTTTATTCGCCCCTTTCTTTTTTTATGCCGGACTATTATTTTTTTGTATGCGTTACTTTTGTTTTCTTCTTCTGGCTCTTTTCACAGTAACGGCTGAAATTCCAGATTTTAAAATTACTGCAGTGCCGGGAGGTAAGTACAAACCCTTTCAAAAGCAGTTTGCTCAGCACATTAATGTCTTCGGGATAAGGGTTTTTGGTACCGCGAAGACACCTCCGGGAAAGCTGCGGCATATTGCAGTTATTTTGGCTGAGTATTTGGATAATGACGAGGATGGAAAGCCGGATAACTCTGAGGTAGCGGCTGAACTGGTGAAGCGCAACGCCTTTATGGCGGTTTGCGAGAATGAACGGGCCTTGGAACGTCTGGATCATGATGTGTTTCAAGATGCAGGATTTCACTCTGGGCAGGGACAATTCGCGACGGAAACCAATCCAGGGGGAAATCAGTTTGATGCAACTTTGGAGGAAGTTTTACACCTTATCACGCACGAGGGTTACGCAAATATTTACCCCCAGATATTCGGAGAACGTCCCGGGACAGAACTGGCCAAATGTCTGGATCGTGCGCGCGGCGGCCATTTCAAACGAGTGCCACGACATTACCCAAAAGGTGCCTGGTTTACCTATGATGATCGCACTTGCGACTATGGTTGTCAGTGTACTGAGTATTTGTATTGGGCTATTACTTCGGTTCTCGGCGCACAAAATGCGAAACACAGGCGCGAAGATATCCAACACGAGTGGAGGCTTTACAGCAGGGATCTGGTTCGCACCCGAGATCCGCATATATTTAGGCTAATTACCGATCCGAAGTACAGACTGCCTTCGCAATTGCCCGATGGAAAATATAATGGGCGGCCTTTAGATCGGTAAGTCCCCCGGTTGCGGGTTGGCCATGCCTTCCTTGAAATGTTTGCGGCAAACCGAGACATAGCGCTCGTTGCCGCCTATTTCCACCTGGGCCCCTTCGCGCAAAACAGTTCCCTTCTCGTCAGTGCGCAAAACCATGGTTGCCTTGGATCCACAGTGGCAGATCGTCTTGATTTCGACCAGTTTGTCGGCCCAGGCAAGGAGGTGTCGACTGCCTTCAAAAAGGTTGCCCTGGAAGTCGGTGCGCAGACCGTAGGCAAGCACGGGAGTGTTGAGTCGGTCGGCAATTTCTCCCAGTTGATAGACTTGAGCCCGTGAGAGAAACTGCGCTTCATCAACCAGTACACAATCAATGGTTTCCTGTGCGTCGGTTAGTTTGAAGAGATCATCCGCGGGGCTAAAGGCGTGTGCTTCGGCAGTGAGTCCAATTCGTGAAGCAATCTGCCCTTTACCTGCGCGTGTGTCGAGTTGTGGCGTGAAGAGCAGGGGGCGTAAACCTCGTTCCCGGTAGTTGTGTGCTGATTGCAGCAGGGTGGTGGATTTCCCCGCGTTCATTGAAGAATAATAAAAAAAGAGTTTAGCCACCGTACCTACTGCCTACTTGAGGGCCTCAACGACAATGCGTGCAACGTCTTTACCGAGAACACGAGAGCCTTCGGCCGTGTAGTGTACATTGGCCGGGCGCATAAGTTCTTTCATGCGCTTTTTGCTGATCGTGTAGAGATCATGAGTGGGGACACCATGTTTTTTCATTACCCGGGCAGCTGCTTCGTTGTATTTCACTGAATCGCCCACGTAACGGCCTTTGGAACCGGGAGGAATCGGTGTGGTGTTACGCCAAATGAGCTTGGCACCGGTTTTTTTTAGGCGGGCAGTGAGTTTATCGAGATTTTTCTCATAATCGGCCAGGGAAACCTGCACCTTGCCGCCTTTTTCTTTGGGGAAAAGATTCTCGCCTTTGGGACCCATGTACTTGAGATCATGTAAACCCCAGTTGAAATGAATGACATCCCATTTACCCTTGCCGATCCACGCCTCAATGTTCGCCAATCCCTTGGTGGTGGGGCCGCCATTGGTGGGAATACGGTGGAGGTTGGCTTTGCCCTTGAGCGATTCACGTGCGGGAAGTGTGTAGCCGATGGAGATGGAATCACCAATCAAGAGCACGCGCGGCAGCTTGGGATTATCTTTAATTGGAGCAAGGGGGCCTTTTTTAGGTTGGGCGTACAGAGGAGAAGTTGCGAGCAAAGCAGCAAGAATCGCGGGAAATTTCATGGGTCGAACCCTAGCAGGCGTAGATCTGGTCGCAAGCCTATCTGGCATGCTGTCGGTTGAAGGCAACGCAGTCTTCATACTTGAGTGCGCCGCCGAATATATCCAAGGCACTGCCGATGGTCAGATGTATTCGTCCGTTTCCTCTTTGGTGTACGGTTTCCAAATCGGCGAGCCTCTTGGCTCCACCGGCATAAGTGCAGGCAATGGGGGACCCAGCGGCGAGTTTCTCGATCAAATCCAGATCGATACCTGCCTGTTTGCCTTCTACTTCAACCGCATGCACGAGGAATTCCGCACAGTAGGAGGAAAGGTGATCCAAGGTTTTGTTGGTGATGTTGAGTTCAGTGAATTTTTGCCAACGATTCGTAACAATCCAGTATTCTCCATCGCGTTGACGGCAGGAAAGGTCCAGCACAAGGCGTTTTCTGCCAATGGCTTTAACCAGTTTATTCAGTCGTTCTTCATCCAGTATCCCATCACGGAAAACCCATGAGGTGACGATTACGTGTGAGGCGCCCGCGTCGAGCCAAGCGTGTGCGTTGTCGAGGTTGACACCGCCCCCCAGCTGTAACCCTCCCGGGAAAGTGGCCAAGGCTTCACGTGCGGCGGTTTCATTTCCGGGCCCAAGCTGGATGATATGCCCCCCCCGTAGATCGTCTTTAAAATATAGCTCCGCATACCAGGCTGATGAACGATCGGCAGTGAAGTTGGTCTGCAACTGGTTGCCATCGTCGGTGAGTGAATCACCGACAATCTGCTTCACTTGGCCTTCGTGCAAATCAATGCAGGGACGAAACACGTGGGCTACACTAGGGCAGGAGAAGCACTTGACCAATCTCAAAAGCTTCCCGTGAAAAGTTCAGGGCAGGTTATTGGTTTACCTGGTAAGCGGGCTGCGGGATTTGTTCTCCGGCACTGAGACAGGCTTCTATCCATGCGTCCCGGGTTTCAAGGACATCCTCCAAGGCCTCCTGCGGAGAATCTCCCTGACCGGTGCAATGCTTGAGATCCGGGATATCAGCCACAAAACATGAATCCTCTTCGCTCCAGAAAATATTGATATGGTGATGGGGGATGTTCACGGGCGGATCAGACTAAACTAATGTAGCAGCAGTGATTCGTCAAATGGGAGACGAGGATAAGTTTGGATTTAATTTTGATGAATTCTATGGGATGAACCTGTTGCAGGAGGTTTTTTCTTATGAAGTATGTATTTCTATTATTTATGGGGTTGTGGGTTTCGGGATGTAAATCTCCTGAAACCACAAAGGGCCATGCATCTCGGTCCCAACAGATTTTGGTCGAGGCAAAATTTTTTGAGGGCCAAGATATTTTATCGGCTCCGCGTATTATCACGATTGATGGAGAGGAAGTCTGTGTAAAGGTTGGTCACGAAATACCTGTTCCCGGCCAAGATCAACCTGTGGAAGCCGGGGTGACCCTGACCTTGACTCCTCGTCTGGAAAGAGGCCGTATTGTTTTTCGTGGTTCCTGCCAGATAATAGAATCTGTTGGCACTGAAAATAGTAATGATACTAGCACTGTTGCGTTTCATACCCGTGAGGCCTTTTTTGAGGGCATCGCCAAGGCTGGCGAGTTGATGCGCGTGAAGGTTGACCACAAAAATGGGCAATCATTGGAGGTCGCCTTGAAATTTACAGTCATGATTCACAATACGAGTCATGCACAACTGCGCTAGTAGCGCTGGACACCCAACTATGGCGACCGTTATAAACGGTCGTCTTTTTTTGTTATGAAACGTAATGGTATATTGGCGTCGGGAAGCTGGATTGTGGACCAGGTGAAGATGGTGGATGTGTATCCCCAACGCGAAACACTCGCCAATATTGTCTCGCAAGGTGAAGGCACGGGTGGGTCACCCTATAACATTTTGATCAACCTTTCCAAAATGGGCACTAAAATCCCCATGAGTGCAGCCGGATTGGTGGGAAAGGATGGACTGGGGGATTACATTCTCACCGATCTCAATAATCACAAGATTGATACCTCGCAGATGCGTTCCACCACCAAGGCGCCTACTTCCTACACCGATGTGATGACCGAAGTGAAGACCGGTCGCCGTACTTTTTTTCACTGTCAGGGAGCCAATTCCCTTTGGGATGGCAAAGGCCTTGATTTCAAGAAGTCGGCGGCAAAAATTTTCCATATTGGATATCTGTTGCTGCTCGATGGGATTGATGCTTCAGATAAAAAATACGGCACGCGCGGTGCGGCCTTGTGTGCCAAGGCTCAAAGGGCCGGGTTGAAAACCAGTATCGATTGCGTAAGTGAGGATAGTGATCGGTTTGCCCGAATCGTTTCACCGATTTTGCCCTACACTGATTACTGTATTCTTAATGAACTGGAGGCAGGTAAAACCACCGGAAACGTGATTCGGCGCAAGGATGGTACGCTGAACACGAAAGCACTTCGCAAGGCTGCGGCGGCACTGCTGCATAAAGGAGTGGGGGAACTGGTTTGCGTGCACTTTCCTGAGGGAGGCTATGCTCTGCAGGCCTCTGGAGAGGAATTCTGGCAGTCTTCACTGAAATTACCGCAGAAATACATCAAGGGTGCAGCCGGTGCAGGTGACGCATTTTGTGCGGGAATGTTACTGGGAATTCATGAGGGATGGAATTTGCAGCGCAGCCTCTTTACCGGAGTTTGCGCTGCGGCTGCCAACCTCAGCGACCCCACCTGTACCGGTGGTATGAAACGATTGGGTACGATTTTGAGGTTAGCCAAGAAATATAAGCAGCGGCCTTCGCTGAAGCTGGGAAAGTAAAAATCTATCCCCGTTTCTATTCGCTGGCGCGTTCGAGATATTTCCGGTTCTTTACATCGACCTTGATCTTCTCGCCGGTCTTGATGAAGAGGGGTGCCTGAATCACCACACCGGTTTCCAGAGTGATGGACTTCATTACATTACTGGCTGAATCTCCTTTTACGCCTTCGGGGGCATCTGCCACCGTGAGGATCACGTTGGCGGGCAGTTCCACCATGCCTAGCTTGCCGTCCACGTAGGTTGCGGTGAGAGGGGTGTTCTCGGTCATGAAATCCTTAACCTCACTCATGAGGTCCGCTCCGACAGTCTCCTGTTCGTAGGTTTCAGGATCCACCAGTACGTACTCATCCCCATCCATGTAGCTAAATTCCAGCTTGCGGGTGGTCATGGGGACGATCTCCACACTTTCAGAGGAATTGAACCTTTGGTCTGATGATTTTCCCGTGGAAAGATTCCGTAACTTGGCCTGAATATATGCCGGGCCTTTTCCGGGTTTTACGTGCCCGGTTTCCATTACCACGCACACCGCGCCATTAAATTTAACCGCGTTGCCGCGCCGAAGATCATTTGCAATCGCCATAACTTTTGAAGGAGTAAGGGGAGGGAACCTAGCGAAGCAGAGACTGATTGCAAGCCTGAAGGGCGACTCTAAGGCCGGTCTGGATCGGCTTCCTCAAAGCGGATTACCGTTTCGCCCACTTTGGCGAGGCCCAGTTTTTCGCGGGCATATCGTTCGACTGTCTCCGGGTCATTACGCATAGCCTCAATCTGGAGTTTACGACGTTGGGCGATCTTTTCCTGCTCGGCTACTTCTCCTTCGAGTTGAAGGATAATCGCTCGCATCCGTTCGTTTTGCTTGATGAGCGGAAGATACCAGACGGCAACAGCGATCAATGCGGCAATGATGAGTAGAAACACCACAGCCTTTGTCAGCTTGTCCCAAATTCCAAGATCGACCCTCCTTTCGCTCATGCGAAAGGCAGGTTATTAACTAAAACCGGTGAATAACTCAAGGTTATTCGCTGAATGGGAATAGTCAGGCGCGCGGGTGCGCGTCGTTGTAGGCCTCCTTGAGCCGGTCGGTGGTAAGATGGGTGTACACTTGGGTGGTCACCAGATTTTCGTGTCCCAATAGTTCCTGTACGCTGCGTAAGTCTGCCCCGGCATTAAGCAGATGCGTGGCATAGCTGTGGCGCAGCTTATGCGGGGTCAGCTTGGGGTCCAGGCCGGCGATTTCCAGATAATGCTTTAGGTGCAGTTGCACAATCCGTGGATAGATCGGCTTGAGATCATCGGAGTTGGCAAGAAAAACGGGCATCTCTCCTGTAGGCGGATGCTCCAGTGTGTTCCAATAGCGGCCGATTGCCTGGATGGCCGGTTCGCCGATGGGTAACTGTCGTTCCTTTTTGCCTTTTCCATAAACGCGGACCAGACGGTCGTTGACATCCAGATCCATCACGCGCAGGCCGCACAATTCACTAATCCGCAGACCGCAGGAGTAAATGACCTCCAGCACGGCTGTGTCGCGCAGGTAGGGAGCCGGATCGATGGAATCGGGATCTTCATCATGTTCCTTGGCCGACTCAAATTCCCGCAGAGGGGCTTCCAAGAGCGCAATCATTTGTTCAGGAGTCAGGAATTGTGGCAGGCGTTTTTCCTTCTTAGGGAGAACGATCTCTTTGATGGGCGAGGCATCGAGTTTGCCCCGGCGCATCAGGTGCTTGTAAAAGGAGCGCAAGGCGGAGAAACGCAATTGAATGGCCGAGCGACTGTAATTACCGCGGCCGAGGAAGCGCAGATATCCGCGGAAATCGAGCTTCTTTAAACCCAGCCAGTCGGGCATTTTTTTTTGGTCTTCCCTGTACCATTGGGTAAATTCACCGAGGGCCTGCCGGTAGTTACGTTGGGTATAGACTGAAGCATCCGCCTCGGCTTGCAGGTATTGTAGGAATGACAATACCAAGGCGTCCTCAGTTTCGATGGATTGGGTGGCCCTCCCCGGCACGTTTGAACACTACCAGAAAACTCCGGATGAAGAAAGCTTAAGCCTTCTTCCTGGAAGCCTTTTTCTTAGCTGCTTTGGGGGGCTTAGGTGCGCGTGGCTCAAATTCAAAAGCGGTTTGTTTCTTCTTTCCATCCCACACAAGATAGGCTTTGAAGGGACGGCCTTTCTTGGAGATAAATTTCTCGAGTAAATCTGTCTTGCCGGTTTCCAGCAGTTTGGAGACCTCCTCGCGTTTCATTTCGCGCTGCAGGATCACTTTACCGGTACTGAATTTGCACTTCTTTTCGGGCGTTTTCTCACACACGAACCGCATGCCATGTTCAAACACATTGGCTCCACAGGCCAGACATTTGCCAATGGGTTCCTGGCCGCTAAAATCGGGGGTTTCTTCCTCTTCATCGTTACCGAAATCAAACTCCACCTTCTGTTCATCGGTAACATGAATGATCGCCGCAAAAGGTCGGCCCATTTTGCTGCGAAAACCCTGCAAGGGGCCAATGGTACGGTTGGTGAGCAGTTCCTCCACTTCCGGGATCTCAAAAAATCGGCCCCCCATGGCTTTTCCGAAATCGAAATCGCAGTCGGCCTTGCTGCAGCTGAATCGGCGGTAGTTTTCTTTTATTAGTCCGCCGCATTTGGGGCAGGGAGTTGTTAGTTCTGCGTAGTCACCGGGGATGGTATCATTTTCATAACGCTTGGCTCGGTTGACGATTTCCTCGGTCATGCTGCGGATTTCGTCCATGAACGATTCACGGTCCAATTTACCGCGCTCAATTTCATGCAGCTTATTTTCCCAATCGCCGGTAAGTTCAGGTTTTGAAAGAGCCTCCACATCGAGGCCATTGAGCAGGGTGATCAACTGAAAAGCCTGTGCAGTGGGAATGAGTTCGCGGTTTTCGCGGACAAGGTATTTGTGGCGGATGAGTTCCTCAATGATGTTCGCCCGGGTGGCCGGCGTGCCAAGGCCTTTTTCGCTCATCGCTTCACGCAACTCTTCATCATCCACCAAACGACCCGCATGCTCCATCGCACTGAGGAGAGTAGCCTCAGAATAGCGGGCCGGCGGCTTGGTTTCTTTGCCTTCCACTTCAACCTCAGTGGTTTTAACCGTTTCGTCGGATTTAACGGGGGTGAGTGTTTCACCCTGTTGATCCCGGCCATAGATCTCGTACCAGCCGGGTTTGGTCATTACCTTGCCTTCCGTCTTGAAAGGTTCATTTTGTACCCGGGTGATGCGGGTGGTGATCTCAAATTCTGCACTGGGATAAAACACGGCCAGGAAACGTTTTACGATCAGATCGTAAACCTTTTGTTCCTGTTCCTTGAGGTTTTTCGGTGCCTGCAGTGTGGGGATGATCGCAAAGTGATCAGAAATTTTTGCATTGTTAAAGATGCGTTTGTTGCCCGGCACCACCCAGTCGTTCTTCAATACTTTATCGGCCAGCTGCCCATAATGACCGGCAGCCAGTTGCTCAAGTGTCTTGCGCACCGTTGGGGGGTAATCCTCGGGCAATGCCTTGGAATCGGTACGCGGATAGGTGCAGACCTTGTGCCGTTCGTAAAGGGCCTGGGCAATAGCCAGTGTATTGCGGGCAGAAAAACCGAAGCGGCTATTGGCATCGCGCTGAAGCGTAGTGAGATCGAAGAGAAGTGGTGGTGCCTGCTTGCTGGGTTTACTTTCCTCAGTTACCTCACCGGGTTGTCCTTCACAGGTACTCTTGATGGTGGTGGCTTTTGCCTGGTCCCAGATGCGCTCAGCGCGTTTGTGGGTATCCTCTTCATCACGCTTGAAGTTTTCATCAAACCACCGACCGGTATATTCACCGGCCTCAGCCTGAAAGGTTGCATGTGCTTCCCAGTAATCCCGTGAGATAAAATCCTTGATGGCCTGCTCTCGTTCCACGACCACCGCCAATGTCGGGGTTTGTACCCGGCCGACGGTGGTCAGGAAGAAACCGCCTCCTTTCGAATTGAAGGCCGTCATTGCCCGAGTGCCATTGATTCCAACCAACCAGTCGGCTTCACTGCGGCAGGTGGCAGCTGCGGCCAGGGGAAGCATGGACTCATCATCGCGCAACTGGGTGAACCCCTCCCGGATCGCCGCAGGCGTCATGGACTGCAGCCAGAGTCGTTTGGAGGGCTGCTTGGCTTTGGTGTGTTGGATAATATACCGAAAAATAAGCTCCCCTTCACGGCCGGCATCACAGGCATTAACAAGGGTGTCGACATCCTTACGTTTCATCAGCCGCTTGAGAACTTTCAGACGTGACTCACTCTTAACGATGGGCTTGAGGGTAAATTGCGGGGGCAGGTGCGGCAGCTTGTCGAAAGACCATTTTCCGCGCTTAATGTCATGTTTCTCCGGAACAGCCAGTTCAAGGAGATGTCCGACAGCGGAGGAGACCACATATTCGTCGTTCTCGAAGAAGTCCTTGCTCTTATCGCGTGGTGCCTTGAGCACCTTCGCGATATCGGTCGCGACCGACGGTTTCTCAGCGATGACCAGTGTTTTGCCCATGCGTGATTTGCGGGGTTTAGGGGCCGAATAGGATTTTGGCAACCCTTTTTCCAGACGCTCCTCAGTCAGGGTTTATTTGAAAAAACTTTTTTAGCACGGTGTTACAGGGATATTCCTGATATACTATGGGCTCATGGCCGAGGGCTATTTTTCTAGTGATGAGACCCGAGCAGAAAGGGTGCAGGAGCTCTTTGATGCCATTGCTCCACGATATGATCTGATCAATGATCTGCAGAGTTTTTGGCTTCATCGGCACTGGAAAAGGCGCCTCGTGTCGCTTGCTCAACCCACGACCGGGCAACGTGCCTTGGACCTCTGCTGTGGCACCGGCGACGTGGCCTTTGAGTTGGCAGCGCATGGATTAGAGGTTACGGGTTTGGACTTCAGCCAGTCTATGCTTGAGTGTGCCTCAGAAAGAAATTCTGCCCCAAGAGTGAGCTTTCAACGTGGTGATGCGCTCAACACCAAATTGTCCGAAAACCATTTTGACATCGTTACCATGGCCTATGGATTGCGTAACCTTTCTAACTTTGAGGGTGGGGTGCAGGAGATGCATCGCCTAACCAAACCGGGAGGCAAAATGTTGGTGTTGGATTTTGGTAAACCCACCTTCGGTCCGTGGCGATGGTTTTATTTCACCTATCTAAAGTGGTTGGTACCGGTTTTCGGTAGAATCTTTTGCTCCGATGCTCCGGCTTACGCCTACATTCATGAATCACTGGAGCATTATCCTGCACAAGATGGCGTGGCCAAAACAATGCGTGATATTGGGTGCAGGGAGGTGGCCATTCATCGCATCCTTGGGAGTGCGATGACAATTAATGTGGGCGTGAAGTGACTATTGAGTGGTGGCACTCATGTCTTTCATCAACGCGAGTGCAGTGGCTTCAGTCAGCTGGCGGATATCATAGCGCTTTAACATGCGGGCGGCAGAAGCGCGCTGAGGGAAAAGGTCCAGTACAGTGGCTTGGCCGATAATGCCGGCATCGGCGACTCGAATGGCGGTGACCTGTATGTCGGGCACGGAATGGGTGGTATTTCCCCTGATGCCAATGACGTCCAAATTTCGTTCGCTGAGCAGTACTTCAAAGGAAACTTCGGGCAAATTTGTCTGGTCTGCGTCTACCAGTTTAACGCCTGCCATCCGCAAGGGGCGCCCAAAGAGGCGTTCAACCTCCCGTTTGGTTTGCTGGGTGGCCAGTTCATCTGTATCAAATATACGCGTAGGAGCAGGGATTGCGCCTCCCGCTACAGCACCGCCGACAGTTGGCATGGGGAGCCCTGTAGCTGGATCAATCGCGGGAATACCACCGCCAGTTACGATGGGTACTTGAGGAACCTGTAGGGCTCCCTGTGGAAGGTTTACTCGTACATCAATCTTTGGGGCACCGAGCTTGGCGTAAGTGATCTTAAATTCATCCAGGATAGCCTTGGCCTGCTCGGCAGTGAAGAGGACATCCAGTGGGGCGGCTGGAGATTCACTGTAAGTATAAGTCTTGCCCGATTTGGCCGTCTCACTCTTTTGATATACCGGTATGCCATTGACCTGATGTACCGTGGGTTGTTCGGGAGGGATTACGCAACCGATCAGGATTAACGGTATGAGCGAAAAAGTGAATTCTTTCATAAAGGTTTCCTAAATTATCGGGAGAGTCGCACACGTACGGTGTAGCTCTTGGCCTTATTGTTGAGTGAAATGAAAGTTACGGTGTTCTGGGCAGTTTCATCCAGAATCAGCGTTTGGAAAGGCGTTTCATCTCCGGTGGAGAATCCCTGTTCGTCCTTGAACACGCAATTCACCTGGAGGTCCATTCGTTTATTGACCCGGTTCAGGATATTGGCACGGACCTGCAGCCGGCCGTCCGGAAGGGTTGTTTCCTGCAGGGCGGTGCACTGGACGGTTTGACTACCTAAGGACCCGAGAGCGACAAATTTGCTGCTATTTGCCGTGGCCGACTGCTGGACAGATGGAGTGCCACAACCTACAAATAAAATTGAGAGGCTGATGGTGAGACTGGTGATTAGATTCTTCATTTGACTCCCTTATTGGTCGGCCACAAACACCACTGTGTCGCGTCCGGTTTGCATGTCTAAGATTACACTTTTTTGGTGTTCGGGCAAGGCCGTACCGGATCTGTCAAGAAACTCAATAGTTGCCTGATGTTTGCCCATTGGCAGTTGTAGCGAGGCAAAACTCAAGTGTTGAGGTAGATTGTTCCAAGTGCGGGTATCGGCCCGTGGTTCCACTGAACCTCCGATGAATTTCCCGATCAATCCCATGCCCAATAACGTAAGCCCCGCCTCCCGGGTATCCTCAAAATCTGCAAGTACCACTCCGGGTACTGTTCCGATATCCCCGATGGTATCGGCTGTTTTTTTGACTGTGGCCTTGCGGGCCAGGATCATGTCCATTGCCCGGTTGCCGCGGGTAGATGCCTGATGAGTAAGGTTATCAAATATGGGTACGGTGACCAGTTGATCCTTCACGGTAACACGTATTGAGTGCACGCCCGAATGACCGCCATCATAAATGAGTTCTTCACCCACATCACCTCCTGATTTTTTTACCGGCCCGAAGCCGGTTTGCAGGATGAACATGACGTTGTTGTTCCGGTTATAATCGGACAGTTTGGTTTCGCCGGCGTTGGATTGGGCACGCTTAAGCGCTTCAGCCCCGTCCTTGCCCAGTTTAGTGGTGATAAAGCCGTCCAGATAATCCAGTATAACCCAGTCTGCTCGATGTTCGGCTTTCTCGGCCAGGGCATCCATTAATTGAGCGGTACGGAAACAGGCCCTGGCGTTTTCCGCCTCACCATCCATCCAGTAAATCACTCCACGGTAAAACCAGCCCATGGCGCGCTCATAGGGTTCACCGTGAAATCCTTTCACGTTTTCGGGAGAGAAGAGGCTTTGGGCCATGCGGGTGCTGGCATCTGATTTCAGGATTTGTCCGGCAGAGGGCATGGCCGAATCAAAAAGTTCACGTGCTACCTTGTTTTGCCTCAGCTTTAGCGCGTGAACTGCGGTGATTAATCGGTAAAGATTTTTGTTTCTCGGGGGGGCATTGGCAATTTCCTTCTTTCCAGCAGCGATGAGGTCACCATCAAATTCGGGAGCAGGCTGAATATCCGGTGACTGGCAGGCAGTCAAAAACAGGGCGCACAGCATTAGATTGGCCGTGGCTAATTTCATTTTGAAAACCAGACTACCGATACGTTACGTCGTCTTTACCCTGTTTTTTGATCTCGTGAAATCCTTCCCAGAGGATGTCACTGTTGTCGGGGTTAATGAGTTGAAATGTGTAAAGAATGTAGTCACTTGCTCCAGCGTTACCGCGACTTGAGATAGCCTTAAAGGTGCCGGTGAGAATAAAATCGGCTCCCTTAAACTGGTTGCCCTTAATTTTTTCACCACCGGTTACTTGGCCGGCCAATTTGCGGTCACGCTCAGCCTCCAGTTTCTCAATGTGTTCCCGGGCAACGAATTGAATCTTGCCATTAGCATTCCCGGTTAGGGCGACGCGAATACGGGTAAGAAATATATCATTATCAATGGGGAAACGCGTGTCGTTGTCGATGGACTCCAGAACAACCACAGGCTTACCCTTGGCGTTTGCAATGGGTTCGGCCCCAAGGATACCGCGGGCCATCTTCTCGGAGATAGTCACCAGATCTTGAGATTCTATACCGAGCCCCGCCACAAATCCTCTTTCGCCGGGTCGCAACTCGGTAACGCTTGGTCCGTTTGGGGAATTAATATTGGTACAAGCCAGGGTGCTCAACAAGGCAGTGGCAATAAGGGCAATGGGTGCTTGTTTCATGACTCTTCGTTTGACGGAAGAGTATGGCATTTTACTCAACGGCCGAAAAGCCTGTTCACTCTTTTTCGGGGGGATAGAACTGGTTTGTGGGGAGTTTGAGTCGTTGGGGGACTGGATGCACTCACTCCCACGGGCAAACCTGTTACCGGATCAATAGCCGGGGGACTACCTGCAGCCGGCCTATTGGGGTCAATAGGCAGACCGGTTGTCGGATCGATTTGAGGAGCTCCTTCAACAGCCGGGCCTTGAGGAAATGGTCCTTGGGGTGTTTGTCGGCGAGCTTCGGCCTTTTTGGCGGCTTTATTGTCCAGCATTTGGCCGATTAATAAGCCAAGAGCACCTCCTAAAGCGGCCCCTTCAGCTGTTTTTTCACTATTGGAACCGATTACTCCGCCGACAGCAGCTCCAACGGCAACAGCTGTTGGGCTTACTGGCCCTCTTGTTTGAGGGGCTGGAGCCGGTTGGGGTTGCTGGGGCACGGGTGTGCCCACCGCACCCAATCTGGGAAAAGCCAGACTCCTAAAGGGACTAAAAATGTTTTGTGCCTGAACCTGAAAGGTCAGGGAAACCAGTATGAACAACGCTATTTTTTTCATGAACACGATTCCTTCCTTGGATTCCTGTGCTTGTTAACAAGTTATTCACAGCACAAAACATGCCGGAAACGAAGAAAAACGCCGTTTTTATGTTAACGGCGTGTTTTTTATCGAAAATGGAGTTTTTCTCGGTCTATCGACCGAATACGGCCCTTGCAGGCATCATCGAATGCACGCGTGGAGGCGTGATTATGATCATCGATCCCGCTGTCGGCTGCACATACATTGGGCGCGCGTACATGTATCCGGGGTTCATGGCCATGGTATGCATCGGCAACCCTTGCTGGGTGTTTGGGCCGAACGGTTGATAAGGATATCCGTAGCCATAGGCTGGGTTGATCATGGGGGTGGGCACGACAGTTACCGGTGGTGCCGGCGGATTAATAATAACCGTGGCAGAAGGCGCACTTTGAGAGGTAGCCGGCGCAGTGATTTTGACGGGATTAACGGTTCCGGTATGAATCACTCCTGGGCCAAAGATTTGAGCTGAAAGTTGGGAGCCCATTCCCAGAACCACCAGAAGGCTTACTCGCTTCAACATAAAAAAATCCTACGCCTGCACGAGGCTTTGGCAACTGAATAGTATGCGTAAGAGGAAGTTTGCCCGCCGCTTTTCTCTCGTGATACTCCCAATGGTTCATTAGTCTGGTCGCCCCTTTAACTACGATGTTGGCCAAACGCGTTATTCCCTGTCTGGATGTCCATGATGGACAAGTGACCCGTGGTGTGCAGTTTGGCAAGGCCGAGGCTGGGGAACTGCGCAATGTGGGGGATCCGGTGGAGTTGGCCCTTGCCTACAATGAGCAGGGGGCTGATGAGATGGTTTTTTTCGATATCACCGCCACGGCTCATGAACGCAAAACGATTGTAGATGTGATTGAGCGGGCGGGGGACCAGTGTTTCATGCCGCTGACAGTAGGGGGCGGTATTCGCACCCTTGAAGATATGAGTACGATGCTTAAGGCGGGGGCCGACAAGGTAAGTATCAATTCCTCAGCGATTGCCAATCCCAAGCTCATTGGTGAGGGTGCGGAGAAATTTGGCAGCCAATGCATTGTGGTGAGTATTGATGCTAAAAAAACTGGAGGCGAAGAGTGGAGAGTTTTTACCCACGGCGGTCGCAAGGAAGCAGGTTTGAATGCCATTGAATGGGCCAGGGAAGCGGTGAAACTGGGAGCAGGCGAGATTGTCTTAAATAGTATTGATGCAGATGGAACCAAGGCGGGTTATGACATTGAGATCACGCGGCGTATCAGTGAAAACGTGGGGGTGCCGGTGGTAGCCAGCGGAGGGGCAGGCAACCTCGACCACATGGTGGATGTATTGAAGGAAGGAAAGGCCGATGCGGTGTTGGCGGCCAGCATTTTTCATTTTGGTGAATATACCGTGGGTGAGGTGAAAGAACATCTGGCTAGAGCGGATATTCCAGTGCGACTGGTATAATAATTTTTCCGTTTCTTTTTTCCTGTGCTGCATCAGTGGCCTGCGGTAAACCAAGTGCATGTCTTTTATCGACAAATTGAAATTTAATGGTGATGGCTTAATCCCGGCCATCATCCAGGAGGAGGGCACGGGGCGCGTGCTCATGATGGCTTGGATGAATGCCGATTCCATTGCTGATACTCTCAAGACCGGTAAAACGCATTTCTGGAGTCGCAGCCGACAAAAATACTGGATGAAAGGTGAGAGCAGTGGGCACACGCAGGAGGTAAAGGATTTTGCCTACGATTGTGATGGCGATACGCTGCTCATTCAAGTGGCTCAGGAAGGGGCTGCCTGCCACAAAGGCTACAAGAGCTGTTTCTTTACCTCCGTGAAGGACGATGAATCGGAGATCACTGAGAAACGCCTCTTTGATCCAGATGAGGTGTATGGCAAGAAATAAAGGTGAGTGAAGATTCGCACATTACTCCTTCGCGCGATGAGTTTTTGACCCACGCTCAGTCAGGGAACCTGATCCCGGTTTACCGCGAGATTCTCGGCGACTTTGAGACGCCCTTATCGGCTTACCGGAAAATTCGTTCGGATGGCGAGGCATTCCTGTGTGAGAGTGTGGAAGGTGGAGAACATTTAAGCCGGTACTCTTTTGTGGGTTGTAACCCGCGCGGTATTATTCGCCAAGACGGTGATCGGGTGCAGGTGGTCGAAGAAGGCAAGGTTACCGCAACCTATATCGTGAGCCGTGAGCCTGGAGAAAATCATGTACGTGATGGCTTGGAGGTGGTGGAGAAAGTTTTGGGGCGCTATCAGGCGGTGGATTTGCCAGGCTTGCCGCGCTTTACCGGCGGGGCGATGGGATTTGTGGGTTACGAATTTATCCACGATGTGGAGCCGGTGGTTCCTCGCCCTACCAAGGATGAACTAGGGACGCCCACGATGTATTTTCTGATTGCCGATGAACTTCTCATCTTCGATCGCGTGCGGCAGACAGTAACGATATTGGTTAATGCTATTATTGAAGAGGGGGGCAAGCCTGAGGATACTTATGAGGGTGCAGTGGATGAAATTGATCGTCTTGTTTCTCTATTGGAACAACCCAGTGAACATCGCCCTGTAACGCTTTCGGCAGAACCACCGGCGGCACCCTTTGAGTCAAATATGGAAAAGGAGACTTTCCTAAGCAATGTCAACAAGAGTAAGGAGTACATTCAAGCGGGTGACGTTATCCAAGTGGTTGGCTCACAACGCTTTTCCACTGAAGTGAAGGCTGACCCACTGGATGTTTACCGGGCGGTACGTTCCATTAATCCTTCGCCTTACATGTTTCTATTGGAACTCGATGGGTTTTCGCTTGTAGGTGCTTCACCGGAGATTCATGTGCGTAGTGAGGAGGGCAAGGTGCAGATTCGGCCCATTGCCGGCACCCGGCCAAGAGGTAAAACGCATGAAGAGGATTTGTCGCATGAAGAGGAGTTGTTGGCTGATCCCAAGGAGCGGGCTGAGCATGTGATGCTGGTGGACTTGGCTCGTAATGACATCGGCCGAGTGTGTGAATACGGCAGTGTGCAGGTGGCCGATCTCATGGTGATTGAACGCTACAGTCACGTGATGCACATTGTCTCGAGTGTGGTCGGTCAGCTTAGTGCGGATAAAACTCCATATGACTTGATGCGCACCACTTTCCCTGCGGGCACACTCACTGGGGCACCGAAGATTCGTGCGATGCAGATTATCAGTGAATTTGAGCAGACTACCCGGGGGCCTTATGGAGGGACCGTTGGCTACTTCAGTTTCAACGGGAATCTTGATTGTTGTATAACCATCCGTACGGCCTTGCTTAAGGATGGTAAAGCGTATGTGCAGGCAGGGGGCGGTTGGGTTTATGATTCAGTGCCTGAGGCTGAGTTTCAGGAAACGGTTAATAAAGCCAAGGCCATGATTAAAGCAGTAGCTTTGGCTGAGCACTGCGTGAGTGGTTCATAGATTTTTCCGCTATTGCTTCGGTGGATTAAAGCTGTTTTAGTTCTGCTCCTTGAGATTTTAATTATGGCTACAGAACGTTCACTTATTTTGCTTAAACCCGATTGTCTGGATGGTCATCATGCCGGAGAGACCATCGGACGTTTTGAAAAGGCGGGTTTTGAAATTCGCGCCGCCAAGCTTATTGCCCTAACTGATGGGCTGCTCAAAGAGCACTATGCCCATATCGCTGACCGGCCTTTTTTTCCTGAGATTGTCGAATTTATGAGCTCCCGGCCCGTGCTCGCTTTGGTAATGGAAGGGGAAAACGCTGTAACAGCAATTCGTGATTTGCTTGGGCCGACTGATTCCACCCAGGCTCCGGCAGGTACAATTCGTGGAGATATGGGAACCACCAGCATGAAGAATATTTGTCATGCCTCTGATTCGGTTGAAAATGCCGCCATTGAGGTTGACCGCTTTTTTGGTGAAGGTGAAGTTCATTGAACTCGGGCGTTTATAACGGCCATGAATCCGGCTGAGTTTCTATCCGTCTTGCGCGCGCGCCATTGTCAGCGCGCCTTTACCTCTGAGGCGGTTCCTCAGGAGACACTTGAAGATATCCTTTTGACTGCCGGTCAAGCACCCTCCGGAAAGAATACCCAGCCTTGGCGTGTTGCGGTGGTCAGTGGAGGTAAACGTGAGGAATTGAGTGAGGCTCTGTGCGCTGCCTATGATGCAGGGGAGAAACCACAACCTGATTACGAATACTCACTGCAACCGGAACCTGAGGAATGGCGGGAGCGGGCGCGTGACTGTGGTTACTCGCTCTTTGCGCTTAAGGGGATCGAACGTAAGGACGTGGAAGCACGCAAGGCACATGGTCGGGAGAACTTTACTTTTTTCGGGGCACCCGTGCAGATGATTTTCCACCTTCCTGCCGGCGCAGAGCGTGGTAATTTTCTTGATGTAGGCATGTTCATGCAAAATGTGATGTTGGGACTCACAGCTCATGGACTTGGGGGATGCCCACAATTCAGTGTAGCGGGCTATGCGAATATTGTTCGTTCAATTCTGGGATTACCCTCGAATCGGTGGATCGTTTCGGGATTATCGCTTGGATATTCTGATCACCACGCAAAGGTTAATACCTTTGCTCCGGACCGACTCCCTATATCCGATTTTGTCGAATGGCATGAGTAAGAAAAAAATCCAATCGCCAAAACCCTCCTGTTCCTCAACAATCAAGACCCAGCCGGTTAATCATATCGATGAGTGAAGAATGTTACATTAAGGCCCCCTGTTGTGAATGTAACGGACGTGTTTCCCTGCCATTGGATGCGGTTGGAGTGGATTTCAACTGTCCGCATTGTGGGGCAGGCTTACAAATGCTCCTTAAACACGTTTGTGAGCACTGTAACGGGAAATTGTCATTTGATGGAAACCCGGATGCCATAGGCGCAGAGATTGAGTGTGGCCATTGCCACGCTCAAACACATTTATCCCCCTCAACGTTTTCGACCGAGATTCCTGAAGAGGAACCTGCTGACAAGGGATCTGCTCCAGACGAACCGGAGGAGATTCAGGAAGTTCATGAGGAGGATGTCGCTGATGAACCGGAGGAAGCGAAGCCCAAGCGCAGTGGGCCTCCTCCTCCGCGTGCCTCAAGGAGAGGGGCAGGGCCTCCGCGCCCAAGGCAAAAAAAATCAGCTAAACCCAAGTCAACATCTGGAGACGAACCTCCAGCGAAGTTGGGTCGTCGTTTGGCCGGGTCTGGGCCGAAAGAATCTTCTGGAGATGCTCCTCCTGATCCTAAACTTACCCCCCCGGGGAAGCCTTCCAAGGCAGCCCCAAAGCGAACCAGTAAAGTTGAGAGTGTTGATGAAGCCGGAGCACCTTCTCCGCGCAGAGCAGGAACACCTCCTCCGGATCTTTTCGATTCCGAAGAACCAGCGAAACCGACTGCGGATGTAATCAATCCAATGGAGGGAGTTGCAGCTAATGAATCACCGCCCCCGGTACCTCCTTCGGCACCGCCCCCGGTACCTCCTTCGGCAGCTCCCACGGTACCTCCTTCGGCAGCTCCCACGGCACCCCCTTCGGCAGCTCCCTCGGCACCTGCATCAGTAGAACGGCGAATTGCCGGCAGAAAAATTGCAGGAGAGACTCCCCGTGTTAAATCTGAAGGGCCTCCAAAGCCGGCGTTTAAAGGCTCAAATGAAGAGGGCGAAACTTCTGACTCTGAAGAGACGATTGAACGAAAAGAGAAGTACAAAAAAATTGCTGTTATCGCTGCTGGGGTGGCTTTTGTTTGGGTCTTAGTCTATGTTGCGTTACCAGCGGCAGTGGAGATTTTTTCCCCGGTTAAAGCGAAGAAAATCAGGCAATACACCCGGTTTCAGTTTGAGGGAGCCGAACG
Organism: Verrucomicrobiota bacterium; assembly: GCA_030747505.1. Classification (GTDB taxonomy): domain Bacteria; phylum Verrucomicrobiota; class Verrucomicrobiia; order Limisphaerales; family UBA1100; genus UBA1100. The sequence continues at coordinate 31,829 of JASLKQ010000008.1, forward strand.
GCATGATCTTTCGAAGGATTTCAAAATTGATCATGATGCGACGGCAATCACGGGCTTGAATGATCCTAATGGATTGTTGTATGTGACCGGCAGTATTCAAAACGTTTCTTCAGAAACTTACAATCAGGTGGAAGTGAATATTGAGTTGTATGATTCACAGGAGAATTTAATCGGCACAACCTTGGATTACACAAATCAACTTGGCCCCAATTTGGCTTGGACGTTTAGAGCTGCGTGTCCCTTAACTAATGCGTCATCAGCCAAGGTGCTGAATGTGATAGCACGCTAGGCTTTCGGCTGACTCTGGCATGTGTGGTTGTACAGGTTGATATTATTTTGTTGATCAGTTTTCCTTGGTGGCTTGTGGAGATGAGTAGGGCCCTGGGTATCAGACTGAGTTTTTTGGTCTAGGATGTCTGTTTCTCCAAAATATTGCACGAGACTATTCCTTGCACTCCGATGGAATCTGCTAAACAAAAAAATTCAACAACTGTCACTTGACCGGTGGGTGGGTGCCCCCGTTGAATGCTCCTCATGTCAGTTGAGACACAAGTAGAAAACAAATATTTGATTTTCCAGAAATCCGGTATTCACAACTATGGTGCCTACGCGAAGAAGCCTATTCGTAAGGGATCTCGAATTATTGAGTATATCGGGCGGCCTGTTACTAAGAAAGACGCACAAACGGAGCTTGAGGATGGCAACGGCTATATTTTCATCATAAATAAGCACTTCGATATTGACGGTAGCGTGCCATGGAACCCCGCACGCTTTATTAATCATGGGTGTTCAGTTAATGCGGAATCAGAAGTGAAGGATGATCGTGTGTGGATTATTGCCACTCGAAATATCAAAAAAGGTGAGGAAGTTCTCTACAATTACAACTACGATTTGGTAGACGCGTTTGACAACCCCTGCAATTGTGGTGCCGAAAATTGTCTTGGCTACATGGTTGGCGAGGACTACTGGCCGAAGCTGCGAAAAAAGATCGCCAAACGCGAAAAGAAAAAGGCAGACAAGGCTAAAGGCAATAAATAGGCTAGATCTCCATCGGCCAATCAGAGGCGATCATCCCTTTGTAGCCGTTCTCCAGTGACTTGACATTGGTGTACCCCATTTTTTGAGCAGCATCGCAGGTGAGCGCGCTGCGGTAACCTCCACCGCAATACATGATGATCTCTGTTTCTTTTTCGGGGAATCGTGCCTCCAAATCGCGTTCCAGAATTCCTTTCCCGAGATATTGGGCGCCTTTGGCATGTGCTTTGTTCCATTCACTTTCTTCCCGAACGTCGAGTAATACCACTTCGGTATTTTCCTCCAGTCGCAAACGAGCATCGGTGAGGGATATTTCACTTACTCGTGTCAGTGCATCCTCCACGAGGCTCAAAAATCCAGCTGAGTGTTTCATGGGGTTATAGTAGCTTTAATCAGGCAAATAGGCTAGTCTTCGGTTAGTTCAAATCTATTGGAACAGCAATGTATCAACCTGAATCTGCAATACTATATGTGAAACCGGTGTGTGGGTGGTGTCGGCAGGCTGAGCATTGGCTCAAAAGTCAGGGGATTGAATTTGAAACGATTGATGTGATGGAAAATGCAGAGGCCTTTGAGCACATGAAACGAATTTCCGGTCAGACATTGGCCCCGGTGATTGAGGTGGACGGGAAAGTGCTTGCGGACTTTGGAGCGCGGGAGTTGGTGGTGTTTTGGGAAGGTTTGGGGAAGGACGCATGAGCACCGTTACTGAGTTGCCGCGAAAACGTGCGCGTTTACCAGAATGGTTTCGTCTGCAGTTGCCTACGGCGAGTGCGTATTTTGCCACGCGTAATCTGATCGACGATCTCAACCTTCATACCGTTTGTGAAAGTGCCCGTTGCCCAAATCATTGGGAATGCTGGAGCAAGGGAACTGCTACCTTTATGATCGCGGGGGACCGTTGTACACGCGCGTGTGGGTTCTGTGCGGTGGACACCCGTAAACCGATGTCGCTGGAAGCTGATGAGCCTGAACGCGTGGCTGAAGCCGCGCGCCGGATGCAGCTCAAGCATATGGTGATTACCGCGGTGGCTCGGGATGATCTGGCAGATGGAGGGGCAGCGCATTTTCAGAAAGTCATCGAGCGGGTCCGCGAGGTGACTCCTGAAGTGCTCATAGAGGTGCTCACTCCGGATTTCAGGGATGAGGATGGCCCGATCAATACCGTGATAGCTGCGCGGCCGGATATCTTTAATCATAATCTTGAAACAGTCCGCAGCCTTACCTCCAAGGTGCGTTCGGTCGCAACGTATGAGCGGTCCCTTTCGGTTCTTTCCAAGGTAAAGAAACGTGCGCCTGAGATTTACACCAAGTCAGGGCTTATGCTCGGATTGGGTGAAACGAAGGGGGAACTCCTGGAGGCAATGACGGATTTACGTTCTGTTGGGTGCGATTTGCTTACGCTGGGTCAATATTTGCAGCCGACCAAAAAGCATCTGGAGATAGAGGAGTTTATTCATCCTGATCAATTTACCGACTATAAACGAATCGCTGAGGCGATGGGGTTTTCCTACGTTGCCAGTGGTCCATTGGTGCGCAGCTCTTATCACGCTGATGATTTTGTGCCCGAAGAGTTTGCTTCGCGCTCATGAGTGTTGCTGAGGCGAAAAAACGTTATTCGATCATAGTCGAGGAGATTCGCCGACACGATCATTGCTATTACGTGCTGGCTACGCCGACAGTTAGTGATGCGGACTATGATCGGTTGTACCGCGAGTTGCTGGATCTGGAGGCATCTCATCCGGAGCTGGTTTCTGTTGATTCGCCCAGTCAGCGCGTGGGAGGGAAACCCGTCAGCGAGTTCCCGGCGCATCTTCACGCGGTTCCCATGATGAGTCTCGACAACACTTATTCCTTTGAAGAACTGGGGGGGTTTTTGCAGCGGGTGGAGAAACTGCTTCCTGAAACTGAACTGGACTGGACGGTTGAGCCAAAGATCGACGGTTTGGCAGTGAGTTTGCGCTATGAGGAAGGGTTACTGGTTGTGGGAGCAACGCGCGGGGATGGAACCAGTGGCGATGATATTACTTCAAATCTAAAAACCATTCGCAGTATTCCGCTCAAGCTCAGTGGGAACCCGCCCAAGGTGCTTGAAGTGCGCGGTGAGGTGTTTATGGCCAAATCCGGCTTTGAGGAGTTAAACAGGAAACGCATGGAAGAAGGGGAGGAACCCTTTGCCAATCCGCGCAATGCGGCTGCAGGTTCCCTGAAAATTCTCGACCCTGAGGTGGTTGCCAAACGGCCATTGGGGGTTTTCTTGTACGGTTTGGGAGAGGTAAGTGGAGGAGTGCCCAAGACTCAGCTGGAGGTTTTGGATTGGTTGGATCAACTGGGTTTCCCGACTACTGAAGGAATCTGGACCGGGCGGACGCACGGTGATTTGGTGGCATCGATCAATGAATTGGATCGGGAGCGCAATGAACTCGATTATGAGACCGATGGTGCGGTGATTAAATTAAATACGATGGCATTGCGCGATCAGTGTGGTGCCACGGCCAAGGCTCCACGCTGGGCAATCGCCTACAAGTATGCGGCCGAGCAGGCCGAGACGGTGCTCAAGGATATTACCATTCAGGTGGGCCGTACAGGTGCACTCACGCCGGTAGCAGAGCTGGAACCAGTGTTGATCGCTGGTAGCACGGTGAGCCGTGCGACGCTGCACAATGAGGAGGAGATTCAGCGCAAGGACGTGCGAATTGGTGACACGGTGGTCATTGAAAAAGCGGGTGAGATTATTCCTGCAGTGGTGCGGGTGATGGTTGAGAAGCGACCCAGGGGAACCAAGGCATATGTGTTACCCAAGCAGTGCCCTGAATGCCGTACGGCGGCAACAAAGCTGGAGGAGGATGTCGTCTGGCGCTGTGCCAATCCTGATTGTCCGGCACAAGTACGGGGTCGACTGGAACATTATTGCGCGCGTGGGGCCATGGATATTGAAGGGGGTGGAGAAGTGTTGGTTCGTCAGCTTGTTGAGCGCGGCCTGGTCGATAATATCGGGGAACTCTATAAGTTGACGGCAGAAGAAGTGGCGAGTCTGGAACGGATGGCCGATAAATCGGCGCAAAATTTCTTGGACGGCTTGGAGGCGAGCAAAGAACGCGATCTGTGGAGGTTGGTGTTTGGGCTTGGGATTCTTCACGTGGGTGCGGGGGTGGCCAAGGCACTTTGCCGTCGTTTTAAGGACATGGATCAATTGATGGATGCTTCTGAGGAGGATTTGGTGGCAATTGATGATGTGGGTGAAGTGATTGCCAAAAGCCTGCATCAATGGTTTGGGGATCCCGAGAGCCGAAAACTTATCGAAGTTTTGCGCAAGGTCGGCTTGAATTTTCAGTCAGCACTTTATCAGGAAACAACCCAAGCTGGGCCGCTTTCAGGCAAGTCGCTGGTGCTCACCGGGACGTTGCCGAATTTGAAACGTCATGAGGCAGCGGCCAAGATTGAAGCGGCCGGAGGCAAGGTGGTGAGTAGTGTAAGCAAGAAAACTGATTTTGTAGTGGCAGGAGAGGCAGCGGGCAGTAAGCTGATCAAAGCGGAAAAATTGTCCGTCTCGGTTATTGATGAAGCTGAACTTTTGCGTTTGTGCGGAAGTTAAGGGCTTCAATTTCGCACAATCTTCCTCGTTTCCTTCAAAACTTGGTGAATAACCCATTCTTGGGCTTTGGCAGCTCTCCTGCTATGTATCACACCGTTGCGAGGGAGCCGCACGAACTGACCAGGGAGGGCACACCAAACCACGACCTTTTTTTGAGGTAAGTTGTGTTCTCACACATTTGGGTGAAAATGAACATGGGTAAACTGGACGCACCGGATACGCATTATTTATCCGGAGCAGAGGGGTGGATGGAATTGGGTGATCTGCAGTCGGCCTTAGCCGAGCTGGAGTTCATCTCTGAATCTTACCGTAAACATTACGATGTGCTGCAGGTACGCTGGCACATTTACAATCGTATGGAGGATTGGGAGACCTGTCTGGTGGTGAGCCTCCAGATGATCGAGTCCAATCCGGAATTACCACAGGGATGGATCAACCACGGCAATGGCCTTTTTTACCTGCGCCGTTTTCAGGAGGCTTATGATGCGTTGTCGCCGGTTGCCAAACGATTTCCGCATGATGAAGCCATCCCCTACAATCTTGCCTGCTACAAGTGCCAGAATGGAGAATTGCAGGAGGCTCGTTCCTGGCTGGAACGGGCACTCAAGGTGGGCGATGCCAAGCGCGTGAAGCAAATGGCCGCAACCGATCCGGATTTAACGCCCCTCTGGAAAGAGGGCGTAAAGATCAATTAAGGCTGCCTTTACTCTTTGAGGATCATTCATTAGCCTAGCTCCATGGCGCAAGAGCCCCGCAAGCTAGGCATTCTTCTTTCGGTAGCGCCCGATCATCCGAATTTTCTGCATGGTTTGCAGTTGGCCACCGCTGCCTTGAATGCCCGGGACGAAGTCTACCTCTATTGTCTGGATGAAGCAGTCCGGGGAGTGGGCGATGAACGCCTGCAGGTTTTAAAGGCACATGGTTTGCGTCTCTTTGCCTGCTCTTTTGCCGCGCAACGCCGCAAATTGCCCCAGACGGAACATGCCCTTTATGGAGGGCTGACGATGCTCAATGACGTGATGGGAACCACTGACCGGTTTGTGAGTTTCAACTGATGGAGGAAGGTCTTGCCAGTATTGTCAGCAAAGGCCCCAAGCGCCGGGTGTTGGTGGTGGTCGATGCTGATCCCCGCACTGATGGGCGGGTGGCTGAAGCGGTGCGAATGGCCGGTGGAGTGGGGGTGTGGGGTCAGGTGGAATTTCATGTGGTGTTGCGTGGGGCTGCTGCACGTGCAATTGGCGCTGGTGCGGTGGATTTTCCGAATGGGAAGATGTACGGACAGTTTATTGGAATGATCCGGGAGAAGGGCGGGAAGGTCTGGGTGATGCCCGATGCGGAAGCCATGGAAGTGGTTGATGTCGATGAAATGGTTAACCACAGTTTGAAAGAAGATCAGTTTATGGCTTTGAGTACGGAGTTTAACAGCGTGATGCGTTTTTAAGATATGGCCAGAATCTTTCACATGACAACCCGGGAGGGTGATGAACTTGCCACAAGTGTGATTGCTGAGCAGGAAGCGGCGGGACACGAAACGCGTGTGGTGGACCTGACACAGGTGGATCCTGATGGCGATTACTCGGTTTTGCTGGAAGAAATCTTTGAGGCCGATTCAGTGCAGGTGTGGTAGGGAAAAAATTACTCCTTCACCTTCTCGAATTCATAGAGCGCGGTTGTAGATGCGCACGTTATCGATGGAGCCTTTGAAGAACTTGTGGGTTTTGGAAAGGTAACCCGAAATATAAGTATTCTCCATTCTTTGTTGAATCGTTTGGTTGCCTTGTGTGAACGCTTTTGATGAACCATCTACAAATATATGGGCGCCATTGTCTTTATGATAAGTCCCCACCAAAAAATACCACTTCCTCGGCTGTAGGGATTCTTGGGTTTGCACCGGTGTGGAGTTCGTGGAGGATCCTCCGTGATACACACAGAACCTTGCGGGTCCATTATCACTAATGCCAAGGTAATAGCACCGTTTGCCATCCTGGGCCGTATACCTCTCTACAACTGACATCCATGTTCCGATTTCGGTGGCATTCACCCAAGCTGAGATCGAAAGCCCATCGGCCGGGTTCAGGTTGGCGCCATTGCCCAAGTTCACTTCATCATCGATTCCGTTGAAGTTGCCCGCCTTGTTCGGGCTTCCCTTTTGATCCGCGCCAAAGGTTACGCCACTGATTGTGCCGTGATTGCCGTTGCCTGACATGTCGGAGGCGTTGCCATCGAATGGATACCAAGCCACCAAGCCTTATTTCAGAAACTCTGGTTCTTTCTTTTCCGTGGTTTGAACATGTTTGTCACCCGTTAAAGAGCTTCTTTTATCCTTTAGTCCTGACAAGTAGCCTAATCCCAGTGCGATCACGCAGAGTACACCAATGATGATGGTGGGCTTTTTGTCCATCGCTCTTAACCTAAACTATTCAGTATTGCTTCGGCAGCCTCGCGTGGATTGTCTGCTGCGTAAATCGGCCGGCCAATCACCAGCCAGTCTGCGCCCGCCTCAATTGCTTCAGCCGGGCTCATCACCCGTTTCTGATCACCCGTTTCACTGCCCACAGGGCGGATGCCCGGGGTGACCAGTTGTATTTCAGGTGGCAACACCTCGCGTAAGGGCGCAATTTCCTTTGGTGAACATACCAAACCCTTGAGCCCAGCTTCAGTCGCCATCTGGGCCAAGTGGATGACCTGGCCTTCAGGAGTTTTATTTATGCTGACTTCATTAAGATCACTCTCATCCATGCTGGTTAGAACTGTCACCCCCAGGATCAGGGGTGCTTCATTCCCTGTTTGCTTGGCCGCTTCAGTCGCTCCATTTAATGCCCCTTTCAACATGGCACTGCCCCCGCAACAATGAACAGTGAGCATCTGCACATCCAGTCTCGTCGCACTGGCTACTGCTTTGGCGACAGTATTGGGGATGTCATGAAACTTGAGGTCCAGAAAGACTGAGGCACCCGTATCGCGCACGCGTTTAACGATGTCCGGGCCCGCAGAGACAAAGAGTTCCTTGCCGATTTTAAAGGCACCCACGGCGGGGGCGATTGCCTCGGCCAGTTTTATTGCTTGTTCGGCATCGGGCACATCCAGTGCGGCAATGATGGGGTTCTTCACTGCGCAGAATCAAAACATCCCTACAGGAGGTTGAACAGAATGAAGTTTAAGGCTCTTCTTGAGGTGCCTCAGGTAGATATATGAACTAACGGCGGCGGTTATTATCGTCTCGACGTTGATCCTCCGGTTTACGCCGGGAATCGAAGCGGCCGCTCATTCTCTTGGCTTTTTCCGGGTCAGCCATGGCCTGAAGTTGTTTTTGGGTGTTATCCATCATCTTCAGAACTTCCTTGTCCTTAACTTGTACACGTAGTGAGGAGAGGTACTGCTGCCGGGCCTGCAGGGTTTCGGGCTTAACCCCTTTGCCTTCACCCAGTTTGTTGAGGTAATAAGTGACGGTTCTCATGCCCTGTGCCCGGTTTTCCTTTTCCTTTTTCTTGTCATCTATTGAGGCGAATTTCGCGAACCCCTCATTCATCCGGCTGGTTATCATGATGTCTGCATCTTCACTGACGCCCATATAACTGGCGGCTATCCCCCTGAGCGTGCTGCGGTTGCGCTCACCGATATCCGGGGTATCGTAGATATCCCGCAATATGGGCATTGCGTCTGCTCCCAAAACGCCTGTGAGATAACCCATCACCGAACGATCGATTCCAGTGTAGGCAACTTCAATTTCCTGACCATCCTTCTTCTCCTTCCGATTGTATTCGTAGAGCATCTCTTTCTGGGCCTGATCCGTGAAGGTGGCGTCCTTGTTGTTCTTCAGCAAATTCCAGAGCAGCCATTTGTTTTCACGGTCCAAATAAGAGATCTCTCCTTCATCCTGTGACATGAGTAATCCATTGGCCGATTTGGGTCTCTTTTCGTAGAAGTCTATAAGAAGCTCGTGGGCCGCCTGCAGGTATGCATTGGTGTGCTGGTCCTTGGCAAGGTCATCCAAAACCAGTGCAAGATAGCAGACCTCCAGCGATCTTCCGGTCGTGTCCAAAACTTTAAGGATGATGCGTTCGCATTCCTGAAGGGTTGATCCATTGCGTTTGCCAATATGCCGAATGGAGTTGAATAAGCCGATGCGCAGGGAAGGCGGCCAGATCGGGTCGAGGAGGATATCTCCCCGTTCCCAGTTGCGTGCTTGGATTTGGTTGGTGTTTTCGTAAAGGACCATGTCGAGTCCCTGATCGAGAAACCGTTCGATAGCCGGAAGGGCATCGGATCCCATGGATGTGATTTCCTCAAATTGTCGAATGACCTGGCGAATTAGAACACGATGTTCGTCACTGTCCCTGCCCCTGCGTTCTTCCATCGGAAGTTTGCTCAGCCAAGCCAGCACTTCCTCTGGGCTCCCGGTCGAGGCACCGGGGACGATAACCTCGGCCCGTACCAGTTCCACCTTGCCCGCCTCGGCCTTTGCCTGCCTCAGTTGCTTTTGCAGTTCGGCAATAACCTCGCCAGACTGATCGTTTCGGATTTCACGCCTTTCCTGTACCACCACCTTTCTATTGGTGGAGGAAACAACAAACGTGATGCATGCAGAAACAACTGCTGTGGCGAGTATGGCGGCGATAATTTTCATCTTTCCAAAACTGTATACGTCATCGTACCTGAACAGGTTGCCCTGTCAATGGAGCTCTTGAGAGCTCTTGACCCTCCGGTATTCCCGTGGCAGCGTGCGCTTTCTGCGCGTCATCTTTGATGAGTGACCGCCCCAAATTATTCGATCAGATTATTGCATCGTTTGCCGGTCAACAGCTGGTAAAGCGCATTGCCAAAGGCGGCGCTGTGTCCTGCGGTGGTGTGGATACTGCCGGATGGGCCCATCTGGGGGTGTTATTGGCCCGAAACACTGAAAGACCGGTTGTTCTCATCACCAGTAACCTTAAGCAGCAGGAAACCCTCCAGCAGGATGTGGAGACCTGGTTGCAGTTGATGGAGCTGCAGCTTCCCACCTTCTTTTATCCGGATTGGGAGGTCTTGCCTCATGAAGATAAGCTGCCTCATGCCGATGCAATTAGTGAACGTCTTGAGGTTCTTCAGTCTCTCTCTCAAAAACAGAAGCCCGTGGTTACTGCAACGGTGTCTGCTCTTATGCAGTGTACATTGCCGCCGGCTGAGGTACAGGGACGCACGCGCACGTTGAAACTCGGCGATCGATTGGATCCGTTGGATTTCATCGAGTGGCTCGAAGAGCAGGGTTATGAGCCCGAGGCTCAAGTCACTTCACGTGGAGAGATTTCACTGCGAGGCGGTATTGTCGATGTATTTCCTTTTACGACTCCGTGGCCGGTGCGTTGTGAGTTTTTCGGGGATGAACTGGACTCACTCCGCTACTTCAATCCACAGAGTCAGGTTTCGCGTGAAAAGATTGATCAGGCCAGCTTCTCTCCCGGAGGAGAAGTGGGGCTGCTCAAGCGCATGAATGATGTGGGCGGGGCTACATTGATTGAGCACTTGCCACAGGATGCGATTCTTCTTTTTTGTGATCCTGATGCCATCGAAGAGGCCGCTGCTCAAAAGGTAATGGAGATCCCCCCCGGAGATCGGTTTCACGTCGAGTGGACTACATTGCTTGACCGAATGCAGCAACGGAACCTTGCGCGAGTTGAATTGTATGAATCTGAAAACGAACCGTGTGACGTGCAGCTGGAGATAACCAGCCTTGAAGCATTTCGCCCCATGGGGACACGCATTGCCGATCCTCAGATTGTGGAGGCCCAGCGGCGGGAGTTTTTCGCACAGATTCACCGGTGGCGAAGGCAGGATCATATTGTCTCAGTCCTATGTAATAATCAGGGCGAACAGCAGCGTTTGGAAGAGTTATGGGCTGAATACGGTTTTGAGAAAGAAGGAGGCAAGCTGGATATCTCACTGGGAACATTAAGCCGCGGGTTTTTGTTCAGCGATGAAAAATGGGTTGTGGTGAGTGACGCGGAAATTTTTGGCCGCTACAAGATTCAGCGGCCCCGACGCATGAAGAGCCGCCATGGAGCCACGCTGAAATCGGCTTTTGATATTAATTTCACCGAGTTGGAGGAGGGAGACTATGTAGTGCACATTCAACATGGCATTGGAAGGTATTTGGGAATGAAGGTCATGCCGCTTTCCGGAGCAAAAGAGGGAGAGGATAACAGTGCCCACGAATGTGTGGTTATTGAGTATGCCACCAGTGATCCCGATAACCCTCCTCCAAAATTATATGTGCCGGTGAGTGAAGCCCATTTGGTCAGTAAATATGTGGGTTCGGGCAAGATGAATCCTCCCTTGAATGTGCTTGGAGGCAAGCGCTGGGAAAAAACAAAGGAAAAAGCCGAGAAGGCAGTGCGTGATTTGGCGGCTGAGCTTCTTCGTATCCAGGCAGTGCGTGAAACTGAAAGTGGGCATGCCTTTGATGAAGATACGACATGGCAACGCGAGTTCGAATCCTCTTTTGTTTATGAGGAAACGGAGGACCAGGTTAAGGCCATCGATGATTCCAAGCGTGACATGGAAGGGGAACAGCCCATGGACCGGTTGATTTGTGGGGACGTTGGATTTGGTAAAACCGAGGTGGCAATCCGCGCTGCATTCAAGACGGTCATGGCTGGTAAACAGGTGGCCGTGCTGGTGCCCACGACGGTTCTTGCCCAGCAGCACTTCAATACTTTTACCGAACGCATGGCCGAATATCCAGTGCGGGTGGATTTGCTTTCGCGGTTTCGCACCAAGGGTCAACAGGCGAAGACGGTGACCGCACTTGCTGGTGGGGCAGTGGACATTGTTATTGGAACACATCGCCTCATTCAACCGGACGTGAAGTTTAAGGACTTGGGTCTGGTCGTGATCGACGAGGAACAACGTTTTGGGGTGGCCCATAAGGAGCGGTTTAAGATGCTGCGTACACACGTGGATGTGCTTACCTTATCGGCAACTCCTATTCCCCGTACGTTGTATCTGGCGCTGACTGGTGCACGCGACATGAGCACCATTGAAACTCCCCCGGTGGATCGTTTGCCGGTGGAGACGATTGTGGCCGATTATGATGAAGATCTCATTCGAAGGGCGATTCAGCGGGAGTTGCACCGGGGAGGGCAGGTGTTCTTTTTGCATAACCGGGTGGGGACAATTCATACCCTCGAAAAAAAGTTGCAGGGTATAGTGCCTGAAGCGCGTATTGTGGTGGGGCATGGACAGATGAAGTCTGATGAACTCGAGGAGGTAATGACGACCTTCATCAATGGCCAGGCGGATGTATTGCTCTCCACGACGATCATCGAAAGTGGAATCGATATACCCAATGCCAACACCATCATCATCGATCGTGCTGACCGGTTTGGCTTAAGTGACTTGTATCAGTTGCGCGGACGTGTCGGGCGTTACAAACATCAGGCTTACGCATATGTTCTTTTGCCACGTCATGCAGCCTTATTGGCCGATGCCCGCAAGCGCATTAGCGCTATCAAACAATATTCCAGTCTCGGTAGCGGGTTTAAAATCGCAATGCGTGATCTGGAAATTCGCGGGGCAGGGAATTTGCTGGGGCCTGAGCAGAGTGGTCATATCACGGCAGTCGGTTTTGAGTTATACTGTCAACTCCTTAAGCAAAGTGTTTCCCAGCTTAAGGGGGATAAGGTAAAGAAACGGATTGAGGTAGAGGTGAAGTTTGATTTTCTCACGCTCAGTCCCGAGCAGGGTGATGGCAAGAAATATTCGCCTACTGTCCGGCAGCGCAAAAAGGAAAGCAGTATCTCCGTCCCGCGAGAGGAAACATGGGAATGGGTGGAGTGTGAGGAGGAGGCTCCATTGCCTGAGCCAGAAAAAAACACCTGCCTTTCGGCTCCTGCATACATCCCGATGGATTATATCGGTCTTTCTCGCCAACGAATTGATATCTATCGTCGGCTTGCACAGGCTAATGATTCCCGGGAGGTTCGTGCCATGGCCGAGGAGTTGCGTGATCGCTTTGGCAAACTACCTCCTGCCATGGAGCATTTGCTGTTGGTTAGTGAACTCAAGGTGATTGCCTCGGACAAAGGTGTGGAGTCGATGGTGGTCGACAAGGATCGCCTGAAGTTGAGAAGAGCAGGTGATTATATCTCACTGGCCGGTAAATTCCCCCGGTTAACCAAGAAAAAAGCAGCTCCCAGATTGCGCGAGGTTAAAAAGTTGTTGTTGGCATTATAGGAATCTCTTCGTTAGCCTTTACTAACCTGAAGGTTGGGTGATTATGGCTGAACTGAACAGCGCAGATAGGAAGCTTTCAAACCGCGAACGGCGGGATTTGGATATTGAGATTCAATTTTTGGAAGGGGTTGTCCAGCGTGACACGCGCTACGTGGAAGCCCTTCAACTTCTGGGGGATGATTACACCCGCCGGGGCAGGTTTAAAGACGGTCTGCAGGTAGACTGCCGCTTGGCACGGTTATGTCCTGATGATCCTCTGGTTCATTACAACTTGGCCTGCAGTTTTTCGCTGACCGAGGAATTCCGCAAAGCGGCTAACGCCCTTCGCAAGGCCATTCACTATGGCTACCGCGATTTTGACCACTTACGGAAAGATTCCGATCTTGAGCCATTGCGACAGCAGGAAATATATGCGGCTCTCGAACAGGAGATTGCAGGGTTGGAAGCAGACCTAAGTTGACCAATGAAGGTTCGCGTCCACGGTCGTGCCAAACATTTTCGTACCGTTTCCTTCGATTCTCGCACCAACGAGGTTGTGCTCATCGAGCAGCGACGATTACCTCACTCCTTTGAGCTCACTCGCACCACGACCCATAAACAAACAGCACGCGCAATTACTAACATGACCGTGCGCGGTGCCGGTGCCATTGGTGCGACTGCTGCCTATGGACTTGCACAGGGGGTACGCGCTTTTTCCGGAAAAACAGAGTCGGCCTTTGCCAGACAAATTGAGCGGGTGTATGAAACCCTCGCTGCAGCGCGTCCCACAGCAGTGGATTTGGTTAACGCCATGAACGACGTACTTGTCGCGATGGACGAGGGCAAGTCGATAATGCAGAAACAGCGCCTCGCGCTAAAGGCAGCTAAAAAATTTGCCGATGAGGACGTGGCTCATTGCGAGGCAATTGGTCGGCACGGGGCCAAGCTGATAAAGAACGGATCGTCTGTGCTAACCCATTGTAATGCCGGCTGGTTGGCGTTTGTGGATATTGGCAGTGCTACTGCTCCCATGTATGCTGCGCAGGCCAAAGGAAAATCCTTTCATGTTTTTTGTGACGAAACCCGTCCACGTTCACAGGGCGCAGCGTTGACGGCTTGGGAACTGGATCAACAGGGAGTCAGTCATGAAGTCATTGCTGATAATGCAGCCGGGCATTTAATGCAACGCGGTGAGATTGATCTGGTGATTGTGGGCAGTGACCGCACGCTCGGTCGCACCGGCGAAGTGGCCAACAAGATCGGTACCTACACCAAGGCTGTCCTTGCTGCACGACACAAGATTCCTTTTTATGTGGCTATTCCCCTTTCTACAATCGACTGGAACTTGCGAAATGGAATGGATATCCCCATTGAGCAACGCAATGCGATTGAGGTATTAAGCGCCTGCGGTGTCGATAATCAGGGGAGATGTCGTGAGATCCGTGTGGCAAATCCTGCGAGCGGGGCACGCAATCCGGCCTTTGATGTGACTCCACCCGAACTCATCACCGGCATTATTACCCCGGCAGGTATATATAAGCCGCGCGAATTGTGGAAGTTTCGTCGTAAGTTGGGTGGGGAGTAAGGAATTTGACTTTTTTTCTTTCACCGATAGAGTCGCCCTCTCCTTGGGCGGGGTAGCCAAGTGGTAAGGCAGGGCTCTGCAAAAGCTCTATCGCCGGTTCGATTCCGGCCCTCGCCTCCAATTTTTTCATTTCCCAGTATGGGACTGCTTCAAAACTTTGTGAAAAAAATCACAAAATCGCCTTGCACTGCGTCTTAAGATTCGTAGGATGCGGGCCGGGACGGTTATCTTTGGATGTCTAACATATTTCCTAAATGGACCAATCGCCTGCCTTTGATCCTAGTGGTGGGTGGTTTGGTGGCTGGTGCCTGTGTTGTTGCGGGGGTTACTTATTATTTTACCCCCAAATACACCCGGGTAGGATACCAACCGATTCAACCGGTTTCTTTTTCCCATAAGATTCACGCGGGACAAATGGGTATCGATTGTCGTTACTGCCACAATGACGTGGACAAGTCCTGGTACTCCAACATTCCCTCGGCAGAAACCTGCATGAAATGTCACAGCACGGTGTTGGCAGACGATCCTCGACTTGAGCCTATTCGTAGGAGTTTCTCTGAAAATAAGCCTGTACCCTGGGTGCAGATACATAAGACGCCCGATTATGTTTATTTTAACCATGCTGTCCACGTGAACCGGGGGGTTTCCTGTGTGAAGTGCCACGGTAATGTTAATGAGATGGATGAGGTGAAGCACGCTAAATCCCATAGTATGACCTTCTGCCTCGATTGCCACCGCAATCCGCACGAGAATGTTCGTCCCCAAGACGAGGTCTTTAATTTGGATTGGGAACCGTCTGCTGAATGGGCTGCCGAACGGGAAGGGCAGGCATTGGTGGACCAAATGAAAATTCGCTCCAGTGAAAACTGTTCGGCTTGCCACCGTTAAGCTGATGAAAACGCCATCTAAGACAGGTCAAATTGGGAATGCTGCTGAGGCGCAGTATTGGCGCAGTATTGGCGAGTCGGTGGGCGAACTTGAGCACCCCGACTGGAGTGATCGCGAGTTTCCAGAAGGGGCCTCGGAGTTGTCAGAAGATTTTTCGAGGCGGGATTTCCTCAAGCTCATGGGTGCCTCGGCAGGATTAGCTGGAGCGGGCATGCTCGGAGTCGGTTGCCGTCGGCCTGAAGAGCACATTGTGCCTTTCGGAAACGAACATAGTTCGGGCCAGGAATACGTGCATGGGGAGCCGATGTATTTTGCAACCGCCATGCCAACTCGTATGGGGGCGATTCCGCTTGTGGCTGAATCGAATGAAGGGCGTCCTACCAAGGTTTCAGGAAATCCGGATTGTCCGGCAACCAAAGGCTCGACTGATGGTTTCGCCTATGCCTCGGTTCTGAGTTTGTACGATCCGGACCGGGCCCGTAGGTACACCAAGATAGGTAAGGAGATGTCCAAATCCGACACGGTATTGGAGCTTAAAACTTTGGCAGGAAAGGAAGGTAGAACGGCTTTTCTGATGCCATCAGCCAACTCGCCTTCCCGCGACCGGTTGATAGGAAAAATCAAGAAACGTCTGGGGGAAAATGCTGATTTTTATGTTCATGAGGCCATAGATTTTTGCGTTCACCAAAGGGCGGCGACTCAGGCTTTTGGTCAGTCAGTCGTCCCTAATTGGAAGTTTGCCAAAGCCGATGTGGTTTTATCATTGGACTGTGATTTTCTGGGAAATGAGGAAGATTCAGGACTTTACGCGTCTGACTTTGCCAAGACCCGCAAGTTAGCCAAGGCTACCGATACGATGAGCCGATTGTACTCGGTGGAGGCATTGCTCACCCAAACCGGAGCCAATGCTGATCACCGCTTGAGGGCTAACGCTTTAAAGATTGGGGCGGTAGCCGTTTATTTATCGGCCAAGCTGGGGATGAAGACCTCAGATGCTTCTGAAATGTTAATCAAGGGCCTCACCGATGATCAAAAGCAGTGGCTTGATGCCTGCATTGAGGATCTTAAGGGGCACAAGGGCAAGGGCTTGGTGGTTGCCGGTTACCGTCAACCTGAGTCGGTTCATGTCCTGGTCCACCAAATTAACGGGGTGCTGGGAAATAATGGTAAGACCGTTGAGTTTCTGCCCGCTTCAGCCAATGACTTTAAGAATCTAAAGGATCTCTCCAGTGATCTGGGTAAGTTTGAGCGGGTTGTGAATCTAGGGTGTAACCCGGTTTATGATGGGGGATCGGACATTGATAGTAAGGCGATAGGCGATAAGACCGAATTTCGCCTGATAAATTTTGCCCAGGATGAATCGCATTCAGACAGTGGCATTAATGCCCCCTTGGCACACTATTTGGAAAGCTGGGGTGATGCCCGTACTTCCGATGGGACAATTGTATCTGTTCAGCCTCTGATTGCGCCGCTCTTTGATGCGATGACTGAACTTGAGGTGTTGGCTGTCTTTGCCGATCCAGAAGATCCGCAGTCGGCTCATACGGTAGTGAAGGATACCTTTAGTGGTAATGATGCAGCTTGGCAGCATTATCTTCACCAGGGTTATCAGGAAGGGAGTGCTTTAGATCCCATTCCGGTTGAAGAGTTGGAACTGTCTCAAGAGCTTCCGGATATTCCTTATCGTCAAGTCCCAGAAGGCAGCTTGGAGGTTGTGTTCACGCGCGATTACAGTGTTGATGATGGGCGTTTTGCCAATAATGGCTGGTGTCAGGAAGTGCCCGATCCCATAAACAAAATTACGTGGGACAACGTCATGAGCATCAGCCGGAAGACTGCCTCTGAAAGAAAATTAAACAACGGGGAGATGGTTCGGTTGGAATTGGGTGATTACGAAGTGGAGGCTCCCGTTTGGATTCAACCGGGCATGGCCGATAACACCGTATCTTTGCCGCTGGGTTACGGTCGAACTGGTAAACTGAGAATTGCAAATTTCAAATACGAGAAGAGGCCTCTCATCAATAACGAGTTTTTTGGGGCTGAGGATGTCCCTGTGGGAGGGTTCAACGCCTACAAGGTGCGGACGTCCGGTGAATCCAATATCACTACCGGGATTAAATTGATGTCGTTGGGTCGAACTTACCCCCTTTCCAGTACTCAGGAGCACTGGTCGATGGAAGGGCGCCCCATTGTTAGGGAGGCGACGCTTGAGGGGTTCAGAAAGTCTGAGAAAAAACGCGCCGAGGAATTGGATAAGGAAGGATATAGTGAGAAGCATTTCTTCCCTGATAATATGGGGCTTGGTTCCCATGCGCGGAATGAAGGCAAGATTTATCAGCATCCTTACAAGGAGCGTCCTTCCCTTAAGAGTGATATGCACCAATGGGGTATGTCCATTGACCTCAATACCTGCAACGGATGTAACGCCTGTGTAATCGCCTGCCAGAGTGAAAATAATATCCCGATCGTGGGCAAAGAGCAGGTGGCCAAAGGGCGTGAAATGCACTGGTTGAGGATCGATCGTTATTACACCGGTCGAAACCATGACCCCAAGGCCTCTGCAGGTCGGATTAAGGATCAGGGGCAAAATGGAGATGATGAGCAACATACTGAGGAGTGGATTGATGATCCTCAGGTGGTGAACATGCCCATGGCCTGTGTGCACTGCGAGAGTGCACCTTGTGAGAGTGTGTGTCCGGTAAATGCCACTGTCCACGATAGTGAGGGGCTTAATATCATGGCCTACAACCGCTGCGTGGGTACCCGTTATTGTTCCAATAACTGCGCCTGGAAGGTAAGGCGTTTCAATTACTTTGATTATAATAAACGTCCGCTTGAAAAGCTGTATGAATCACCTTTGACCAAGCCGGCTTTGTTCCTGGATTGGTTGACTGACCGCGAAAAACCAAGCAAGCGTGAAGACGAATGGGACTTATTGGAGCTTGCAAGGAATCCCCAAGTTTCGGTTCGGATGCGGGGCGTGATGGAAAAATGCGATTATTGCAGTTCCAGGATTCAGTCCGCCAAGATTACCAAGAAAGTGAAGGCGGGTTCAGGTGGTGATGTGATGCTTCGTGATGCTGATTTAAAGACTGCCTGTCAGTCGGCCTGTTCGGCTGATGCCATTACCTTCGGGAACTTATTGGATAAAGAGTCGGCAGTGGTCAGCGACAAGAATAATCCGCGCACCTACGAGACACTCGACTTTCTGGACAATGGCGCTCGTACCACCTATTTGGCTAAGGTACGCAATCCCAACCCCAAGATGCCCGATGCTTACACTGAGCCCTTCAGTTCAGGGGAATACCATCCTCAAGAGCCGCATGGAGGGCACGATGATAATCACGCAGGGCAAGGCAAAGCGGAGGGAGGGCACTAATGAGTGAGACAGCGGCGCAACCTCAGGTCGAAACGCATACCCCAAAGGAGTTGGTGCGTCAGCCGCTGGTATTAAATAACCGCCCGCTCGGTTGGATTACTGAACAGGTTGCAGGCATTGTGGAGGGCAAAATGCCCCGGTGGTGGAATGTGGCCTTTACCATCAGCTTTCTGGTAATGATGATGTGTTTCACTTACATCGGTTACCTTATCTTAACAGGTGTGGGTGTTTGGGGTCTGAACCATCCGGTGGCTTGGGGTTGGGCGATTGTTAACTTCGTTTTCTGGATTGGTATTGGCCATGCGGGAACCTTGATTTCGGCAATTCTCTTTTTATTGCGTCAAAAATGGAGGACTTCCATTAACAGGACTGCTGAGGCAATGACGATTTTTGCTGTGATTTGTGCGGGTATTTTCCCGGGTATTCATGTAGGTCGTATCTGGTTGGCTTGGTGGCTATTGCCTTTGCCCAATGCAAACTCTATTTGGCCCCAGTTCCGCTCACCACTTCTCTGGGATGTGTTTGCGGTGTCGACTTACTTCACTGTTTCCTTGTTATTCTGGTACATGGGCCTGATTCCTGACTTGGCTACCATTCGAGATCGCCTCCGCAAAAATGCCGATAAATGCACGACTGGCTGTGAAAAGCTCATCAACAAGGTGAAGCAATACCTTTATGGCATCTTCTCGATGGGCTGGATCGGCAGTAACCGCCACTGGCGTAATTATGAGAAGGCGTATCTGCTCTTGGCGGGTTTGAGTACTCCGCTGGTGTTGTCAGTTCACTCGATCGTGTCCTTTGACTTTGCCGTCTCCCAGTTGCCTGGCTGGCACACGACCATATTCCCGCCTTATTTTGTGGCTGGAGCCGTGTTCTCTGGTTTTGGCATGGTGTTGACATTGATGATTCCCATGCGTGCCCTCTTTAAGCTGGAGGAGATAATTACCGTTCGCCACTTGGAGTTGATGTGCAAGGTGATCATGGCGACCGGCACGATTGTCGGCTACGCCTACGGGATGGAGTTTTTCATCGCTTGGTATGGAGGCAACCCCTACGAGCTTTATGCCTTCAAGAATCGTGCCTTTGGACCCTACTGGTGGGCTTACTGGATAATGATTTCCTGCAACGTGATCAGTCCCCAGCTCTTCTGGTTTAAGTGGAGCCGCACGACTCCGTGGTTCATATTCGTTGTTTCGATCTTCGTTAATATTGGCATGTGGTTTGAGCGTTTTGTAATTGTGGTGACCTCCCTGCACCGGGACTATCTTCCCTCCAGTTGGGGTTATTACAGTCCCACCCAGGTCGATATTCTCACTTTTGTGGGAACATTCGGTTTATTCATGGTTCTGTTTTTGTTGTTTGTTCGATATTTACCGTCGATATGCATTTTTGAGGTGAAAGGTGTGACGCCGCAGGCTGACCCCCACGCCAAAGAAGGAGGAGCTGATAAGGTGGAAGGAGGAGTTCACTGATGAGTAAGCCTTTTGCTATCATGGCAGAGTATGAGACTCCGGCTGAGATCATGGCTGCAGCCAAGAAGGTACACGGGGAGGGATACCAGAAATGGGATGTGCACTCGCCTTTTCCGATTCACGGGATGGATGATGTGATGGGTCTGGATAATGCCAAAGTGGGTTGGTTTACTTTCTTTGGCGGACTAACCGGGTTTGTCACGGGTATGGTCATGATTTATTTCATGAACAAGTTTGATTATGACGTCGTGGTCGGAGGGAAACCGCTATTTAGTGGGTTCTATGCTTTTCCGGTGGCCTATGAGATGACTATTTTGCTGGGAGCCTTTGGTTCTCTGGGCGGTATGTTTATTCTTAATCGCTTGCCGCGGCATCATCACCCTCTTCTGGCCAATGCACGCTTTGCTGATGTAACCGATGACAAGTTTTACGTGGTGATTGAGTGTGAGGATGAGCGCTACGACGAAAATCTCACGCGCACGCTTCTGGAAGGTACCGGAGCGCAACACATTGAAATGGTGGAGGACGCACAATGAGGTACGTTCTAATCGGGATTGCGATGATGGTGTTTCTGGTTGTCAGCTTGGCGGGTTTTCGCGGTGATATTTCACGCAAGCCACCTTTGGAGGTTTTTCCGGACATGGACCGTCAACCCAAACTCCGCCCGATGGAACCTAACAGTTTCTTTAAGAATGGCATGAGTTCCCAACCTTTGGTCGAAGGAACCATTGCCCGGAGTGAAGCGATTGATCTGGGCGCAGGGAAAAAGGTGTATCCTTTTGAGAAGGACCACGTTGCAGTAAGTGGTTTTGTAAAAAAAGGTGAAACCAATACCGTAGCCTCTATCCCGATTCCGGTTACCAGCCAGCTCATGGTTCGGGGACGCACAAAGTATAATATATCCTGTTTGCCCTGCCATGGTGGTCAGGGAGACGGTAATGGGGTGGTGAAACACTTTGGGTTTGGGGCCATCAAGGATTTGCATGATCCCAATGTGGTGAAGCTCAATGATGGACAACTTTATCGGGTGATTACCGTGGGGAATCTGGAAGGCAAAGGGGAGATGAAAGGTTATGCCAATACTCTGGATGTCACTGATCGTTGGGCGGTTGTGGCTTATGTCCGGGCTCTTCAACTCAGTCGTTTGGGCAAGGAAGAGGAAGTCCCAGAACAATTCCACGTGAAAGCCAAGCCTGCGCCAAATAAGTCAGAAGAAGGGGAGAAACACTGATGAGTGAGGCAGTAACCACAACCACTCAGGAATCTGAAGAGACAGCTAACTGGCGGAGTATTCCCCAGATTGCGGTGGTTATTGGTTTGGTGCTCTGCATCTATGGTTTGGTGCAGGATAAACAGCAGTTTGCCTTTTCCTATCTCACGGCATTCATGTTCTGTTTGAGCCTGGGGTTGGGTTCACTTTTTCTGGTGTTGGTCCACCACCTATTTGATGCGGGTTGGTCATCGCCCATCCGTCGTTATTGTGAACATTTGGCCTGCCTGCTTTTCCCCTGGTTGGGATTGGCCTTCATCCCGATAGGCTTTCTGGGGCCTGAATATATCTATCCCTGGATGCGAATAGAAGATCCCCACGCCGATCATGCACTGCATGTCAAGATGGCTCTATTTAACAAGCCTGTTTGGTATGCGGCCTCAGTTATACTCTTTCTCTTGTGGGGTTGGTTGACGCACCGGCTTCGTTATTGGAGTTTGCAGCAGGACAAGTCCGGCACACCTGATTTTGAAGGAAAGCTTCTGTTCCCAGAACACCTGATGGTGGGCTTTTACCGGAAGTTTCAGGGTCTGCCATATGAAAAAGACCAACAGCAGGTGGTGTGTACGCGAATGATGCGTATTCATTCTGCTTACGGAATTCTCCTCTTCGCCTTTACTCTAACCTTGGGGGCGATTCTCTGGATGAAAAGCATTCAACACCAGTTCTTCAGCACAATGTATGGTGTGTATTACTTTGCCGGAAGCCTGTGGATGAGCATTTCCGTTGCCTGGATTATTGGCCGCATTCTCAAGGCAAAGAATATCATCCCGCAACTGCACACGCTGCAGTTCTATAATCTGGGCACCATGCTGCTGGCTTTCACGGTGTTCTATGCCTACATCCATTTCTCCCAGTATTTCCTGATCTGGAATGCGGCTGTTCCCGAGGAAACCTTCTGGTATGTGTTGCGCGAAAAGGGTTCCTGGGCGTACGTGAGTTGGGCGCTCATTATTGGGCACTTCCTGATTCCGTTTTTGGCACTGCTTAGGATTGACGTGAAATTGACCAATAGGGTCATGGTTCCGATTTTTGTATGGGTACTACTGATGCACTATATGGACATGTACTTTAATGTCATGCCTGAGATACACGAGACAGGTCCGTCTCCCGCGCTGGCTGATTTGGGATCGTTGCTGCTTCTGGGAGGGGCGCTGATTTGGGTTTTCATGCGTAATTTGTTCAGTCATCCAGTGATACTGATGAAGGATCCGAGAATGGGAGAAGCTTTGGAGCGTCACTAGTGAGCGAAGAAAATAAACAGATTGACTCGTTGCAGCCCAGTTGGGCAACCCATGAGTTGTTTGCTCTGGCCCTGACATTGGTGTTGGCAGTTTGGATTGTTTCCAAATATGGGAAAGAGGCACGGCCCCAGTCTTTGACCACTGATCGTGATGAAGCCCGCGCCGCCAAGCGGGCAGAGCTGAAGAAGGTTGATGAAGAGGCTTTGGGCAGCTACGGAGTAGTCGATGAGTCTCGGAAAGTCTACCGGTTGCCGGTTGCCGATGCCATGAGGGTGGTGGTCTCCAGAATGAATGAAGGTCCGGGATCGCTGCACAAGGAGCTTGTTTCCCGTAGTATGGCGGCGGCCGGCTTGGCGGTGGCTGTGCCCGCTGAAGAATTGGAAGACCCGGCACTCATTGCTCAAGGCAAAACATTATTTCAGACAAAGATTTGTTTTACCTGCCATCAGGTTGATCCGGCTGTTCCGGCTGCTGCCGGTTTGGCGCTGAAGGCGCCGTCCTTCATGGGTGAATTTTGGGGTAAAGAACGTGAGGTGCACAAAGGTGTCGGAGGGCCGATTGAGAAGATGAAGTTTGATGTGGCCTATTTCGTTGAATCCATACGCAAGCCAATGGACAAGGTGGTTAAGGGTGCGTTGGCTCCCATGCCACCACCTCCCCCAATAACCGATGACGAGTTAAAGGCTTTGCTGGCCTATGTAAAGAGCCTGAGCAAGAAATAGCGAGTGATGAACCAGACAGTAATTATTATTTTTGCAGCTTTGGCGGCAATCAACCTGAAGGCGGATGACAAGCTCGTTGCACAGGGTAAGGTACTGTTTCAGACAAAGATTTGTTTTACCTGCCACCAGAGTGATCCGGCGGTGCCGGCCCCGGCGGGACTGGCCTTGAAGGCAACCAGGTTCATTGGTGACTTCTGGGGAAAAGAGCGCGAAGTGGAACTTGATGCCGATCCAAAGACGTTGCCCTTCGAGCCAAGCGGAAAGTTTGCGAAAGTGAAACTGGATGAGGAGTACTTTCTGGAATCGGTGGAAA
This sequence comes from Verrucomicrobiota bacterium, assembly GCA_030747505.1. Taxonomy (GTDB): domain Bacteria; phylum Verrucomicrobiota; class Verrucomicrobiia; order Limisphaerales; family UBA1100; genus UBA1100. The sequence goes on from JASLKQ010000008.1 coordinate 55,522, forward strand.
AGCCGATGCTCAAGGTGGTTAAGGGATCGATTCCCGGTATGGCACCACTACCCACTACCGTTATGGAGCGCATGGCTTTGTTGGCTTATGTAAAAAGTCTGAGCAAATCTGAAAAGAAGAAGTAGTTGATGAGCGAAAACACAGATAATAATGCCACTCAGGCATCCGAGGCCAAGCCTGAGGCAATCAATGCCTCCTGTCGCTTGCCTGTATTGTTTTTGTTTTTCAGTGCCGCGGTTTGGGTTGTACAGGCTTCAGCAGCTGGAGTTCTGGGTTCATTAAAATTACATGTTCCTGGCTTTCTCGCTGATTGCCCCTACCTGACCTACGGTCGTATGCAGGCCGGCGTTTGGGTGGCATTTCTCTTTGGTTTTGCGGGCAATGCGGGTCTGGGCTTGACGCTCTGGATGTTAAGCCGTTTGCGGGGAATGGAATTGGCCCGGCCGGGTTTTGTCATGGCCGGAGCGATAATGTGGAATGTTGGGGTAACCGCTGCCATGGTGGGGATCACCATGGGTGATCAACCGGGGATTGCCGGTTATGAACTCCCTGCATACGCCAGTCGCGTGTTGTTGATCGGTCAGGCATTAATCGCTTTTAGCGCGATCCTGACCTACTTCTCCCGTCGACATAAGCAACTTTATCCGAGTTCCTGGTACCTGATAGCGTCTTTGGTGGCGTTCCCCTGGATTGTGGGGACAGCCCACTGGCTTCTTGTGGAAACACCGGTGCGCGGGGCAGCGCAAATTCCAGTGGCGCACTGGGCGGTAACCAGTTTGCAGCAAATTTGGCTCGGGACTATCGGCTTGGCAGCCCTCATTTATTTCATCCCCAAGATTACTCAGCGTGAACTTTACAGCCGGCAATGGGCTGCCTTCGGATTCTGGTTGTTGTTGATTCTGGGAGGATGGGTGAACTTGAACAGTGGATCGCCGTTGCCGGTTTGGTCCATCAAGCTCAGCCAGTTTGCTTCGATGCTGTTTGTTTTTGTGCTGGTTGCGGTCGGGTGGAACTTGTGCCAGACAGTCAAGGGGGTACCCTTGATCGGGTCTGAAGATTTAACGCTAAAATTTATGGGGGTATCTTTGGCATCCTGGCTGGTGGTGGCTCTTTATACTGTAGGCAACTCCATGGCAGAATGGAATGGACTGCTGCAGTTCACGTATGCGGGCACCGCGATGCGTCAGCTCTTTGCCTGGGGCTTTTTTGCCATGGCAATGTTTGGAGCGATTTATTATGTGGCACCGCGTTTGTTTGGTGGTGAAGTGGACTGGGCGTGTTCAGGAACCTACAAGTGGGTGTTTTATCTGACAGCAGTTGGGGCTGCTGTCGTGGGGCTGGCTGGTTTGGGCTTGTCCTACGGGCACGGGGACGCACTAACGAATGTTGAGACCTTGGAAGTTTCCAAAAAAGCACTGATGCCCATGCGGATTGCCTTCATGGGAGAGCTTGCGTTTCTGGGAGCCAGCTTGATTTTCTTATGTAGTATGGCTTGTTTATTATTCCGCAATTGTTGTGGAGAATGCAGCCCGATGTCTTTAATCCGCCAATGTTGCCCGGCGAAAGTCGAGGGAGGTGCTGAATGAATAAATCACCATGGATTTTTCTGGGTGTGCTTTTTGCCCTGAGCCTCTCGTGGTGGGGAATGGTGTACGGGCCGGCTTCCCAGGTAAATAACCTGTCAGCGGACCTGGGTGGTGGCGATACCTTGAAACCGCGTGTTGGCCTGGCCAAACAGGGGGAGCAGGTTTACCGCGAGAATGGGTGTTATTACTGCCACACACGTGCCGCTACCGGCGGCACTTTCGGCTATAAAATCCAAATCACTCAATTAGGGGATGATCAGAAAATCAATGAGGAGGTGGTTGGTTTGGATTATTCAACCCAGACTGTTTTTAAGAAGGCTTACGCCTACAAGGCAGTGGCCAAGGCGGTTGACTCCTTGAAGGCTGAGCAGGGGAAAAAGGCCGAAGAGAGGGATGAGGCAAAAATTGGAGATGCAAATGCTACGCTTATCTCGGCAAAAGCCAAGGCGGGTGCACATGGCGATGATATGGAGGTTAACTTAAAAGCCTATGGGATTTCCGGGGTTAATTTCGAGCCTGATATGAGAGCCCAGTTGGGCTTGCCTGCGGAAATGAATGAGGAACAACAGGCAGCTGTAGCGGGAGCCAGATTTGACATAACTGATGGCACTCAGAAGTGGAGTGATATTGAAAGTACTGTACGGAGATTAAAGGATAAGGCAGGCGCGCAATTTAAGCTGCAGCCGGTGGCAAAAGAATGGCCCGATGTCCAAGGGGGGGCCGGTCGTCAGAGCGTTTTGCGTGATTTTCTTTTTGATGCGCATGCCATGGTCGGGGTGATGCGTGTGGGGCCGGATTTATCCAGTCAGGGTTCCAAAATTGCCCCGCTGGATAAAGATGGAGTGCCGATTAATACTCGTGAGGCGGACAATAAATTTTACAAACACCTCTATGATCCACAATGGGAAGGTGAAAGTTCCCATATGCCGCCATTCCGCTATTTGTTTAGGGAACGGCCTTTGGAGAAGGATGTACTGGCTGGTCCCAGAGAAATTGTAATTGAAAAGGAAGGGTCCTCCAGAGTGGCTATTATTCCGACAGCCAAAGCACGGGCGTTGTTGGCATATATGAAAAGTTTGCGGACCGATAAATCGTTGCCTGAGGCACCTTTAGTGAATCAGCCTAAACAGGCTTCAGCAGAGTAACTGGTAAATTGAATTTAGAATGAGTGAGAAGGCCAAATTAAATGTCAGTGAGCACGCTGAGCCGGCGGCCGGCAACACACAGATGCCGGTGAGTGTGATGGTAGTGCTTACTCTACTGGGTTATATTGGATGCTATAAGGTTGATAATTTGAACGCGAATTTTGCCTCCAATGTACATGCACCATTTGGTAGTCCTGAGGAAGTGGCTTCCCTGGCTCCTTCCGAGGAAGAGTTGGTTTTTAGTCAAGGCAAGCAACTGTATGCGAACTGTCAGGGGTGCCATCAACCCAATGGGGGTGGAACTCCGGGAACTTTTCCGCCGTTGGCCGGTTCGGAATGGGTGCTGGGTGATCCGCAGCGGATTGCGGCAGTGGTGCTTAATGGATTAGGAGGAGAAGTTGTTGTTTCAGGAAAGACCTACAATAATCAAATGACCCCAGTGGGTGAAACTTGGACTGATGAACAAGTTGCTGCGGTGCTGACTTTTATTCGTAAAGAATGGGGTAATAATGCTGGCCGGGTCTTGCCCGAGGAAATTGCCCAGACGCGGGCTAAAACCGCAGAATCTGGGCATTCCGGGCCTTGGACTCAGGAAACCCTGAACACGACTTTTCCGGCTGAATAGCCGGTGTTTATCTGGGGCTGACACTTGCCCGATTTCATAATCTGTACTATTTAATAGTACGTGGATTCCCGTGAGGCATTGATTGCGCTCAATCTTGTTCCTGAGATTGGCCCGGTCCGCTTATCCAGACTTCTGGATTATTTTGGAGAACCCCAAAAAATACTGGGTGCATCCGAGCATGCATTGATGGCAGTGGATGGGGTAGGGGCCAAGGCGTCCTCCAAAATTAACCAATGGGAAGAGATTGTCGAGTTGGACAAGGAATTGCGCCGCATCGATGAGTTTTGCTGCACAATTCTCATTCTGAGTGACGAGAATTATCCCACCTTGCTCAGGCAAATATACGATCCACCCCATGTTCTGTATGTGAAAGGGGAAATTAAGACCATCGACAATTGCTCCATTGCCATGGTGGGCACCAGGCAATCCACCTTGTATGGTCGTCAGATGGCGAAAAAGCTGGCCGGACAATTGGCAGCTTCTGGGGTAACGATTGTCAGTGGCGGAGCTCGTGGGATAGATAGTGCATCCCATGAAGGGGCACTGGATGT
>JASLKQ010000090.1 GCA_030747505.1 Verrucomicrobiota bacterium
AGTTCACAAGAAATATCCCAAGGCCAAGAAGTATACTGACTGGCGCAAGATGATCGATGACAAGTCCATTGATGCAGTGACGGTCAGTACCGCCGACCACTGTCATGCCCTGGCCAGTGTGGCAGCCATGCGTGCAGGTAAACACGTCTACTGTGAGAAGCCTTTGGCCCATAGTGTGCATGAAGCGCGCGTGATGCGCGAAACCTACGCCAAGACCGGTGTGGCCACCCAGATGGGGACACAAATCCACGCGAACGACAATTACCGCCGGGTGGTTGAGCTGGTGCAAAGTGGAGCCATTGGCCCGGTACGCGAGGCACACGTGTGGTGCAGTCGCACAATCAAGCCTATTGGAAATGCGAAGCTGGAACGGCAATCGCCGCCCGACTGGTTTCGTTGGGATGAATGGCTGGGACCCGCCCCAGAGCGCTACCACAATCAGGGTTACTGGAAAGGCGGCAACCTCAACTGGAACCGCCGCTGGGATTTTGGCAACGGCGTTTTGGGAGACATGGGTAGTCACCTGATTGATCTGCCCTGGTGGGCATTGGAATTGCACACGCCACTCACCTGTGAAGCGACAGGACCCAAGGCGGATCCCGATGCGTGTCCGCCTTGGATGAAGGTCACCTGGGAGCATGCCCCGCGCAAAGGCAAGTCGGCGCTGGAGGCTCCGGTGAAAGTGATCTGGTATCACGGAGGTCGCAGCAAACGTGATCGGCCAGAGATTGAGACCGGTATGGACCTGGGCAAGTGGTTTAACGGGATTTTGTTTGTGGGCGATAAGGGAATGCTTTTGGCTGACTACGGGAGACGAATATTGCTGCCCAAGGATAAGTTTACCGACTTTAAAGCGCCCAAGCCGTGGATAACCAAGTCGCTAGGTCATCATCAGGAATGGATTCATGGAGCGAAAACCGGGGCGCCGACACTCTGTAACTTCGAGTATTCAGGCAGTTTGATTGAACATAACCTGTTGGGCTCAGTGGCCTACCGCGTGGGTAAAAAGTTGCAGTGGGATGCGAGGAACCTGAAGGCGACCAACGCACCGGAGGCCGGCAAGTACATCAGGCGCGAATATCGCAAGGGTTGGACGATCTAGACTGATCCATGATCAATATCACTCATCTGGATCACGTCAATTTTCGTGTTCGTGATCTTGAGGAGAGTATTGGCTTTTATAGGCGCCTGTTCGGGTTTGAGATCAAGCAACAGGGCGTGTGCGATGGGCAGCCCTGGGCCATCGTAGGACTGGCGGGTGCGGTATACCTTTGTCTCTACCAGTTACCGGATGGGGAACGGTTCGATCAAGGCCTGCGGATCAATCATTTTGGCTTTCATGTCGATGATTTTGATCAACTGAAGCAAAAACTGCAGGCTGAAAAAGTTGAGATCATGTATGAGGGCGATGCCATCGATTGGGAGCACTCAAGGTCCTTTTATATTAAGGATCCCTCTGGTCATGAGATTGAGTTGTCTGAACATTTTGGTGGGGCACTCAATTGAATCTGAACGGGAGGAGAAAGAAATATTTTCCCGGTTGCTAAAATAGGGATGTTGGTTAGGATATAGAAAACCCGCCGAATCGGCGGTCCGACGGGCTACCCAACCTGTTAAGAAGGCTCCCATGTTCTAACATTGGGGCCTTACTTTTTTATAGACGCGTTCTGGTCGGATAGGTTTCCGGTTTTTTGTGTGTTAAGACCGAGCAATCGTTCTGCTTCCACCTTAATCTCGTTAACTTGTTGAGGGGTTAATTTTTCAGGTTGATTACTCAGAAACCGACGCGAATCAAGGTGTCCGTTTGCTCCGGCAATATGAAACCACAAATAAGCCTTTTCCCAATCCGGCGGATTGCTGGCAGCAAACTGGGTTGCACGTGTGAATTGTTCCTGAGCCAGAAGATTCAAATTTCTCCAAGTCTGGAGTTTTCCAGTATGATCCCAGTCACGTCTTACTACAATGTGGCCCTGATGAAAGCGGTACTCCTCACGTGGTACTCCATTCGCATGCCAGGAACGCTGGAGTAACTTCATTCCATTTAAATATACTGACTCGAAGCTGTTATTGCCATTCTTGTGTTTATGGAGCAGGGAGCCAGAGAAAGGAGTATTGCTTTCGGGTTTGTAATACAAACCGTTACGCTGCTCTAGAGTAACATTGGCCGGAGGGGTAGGGGTCGTGGAGGGGGTGTTCTCGGCGGGAGTTTTTTTCCCGCACCCATTGTAGATACAGATTGAAACCAGCAGATAAAACCTCCACATGGTGGTGAGTGTAAGCCATGGTTAACCTATTTGCCGAGCAGCTTTTTTTCGATGAGAGGAAGAGCTGTGGTGCCATCCCAGCGGTGACCGCCCTGAAAGTTATGGATTTGGAGTCGGTTGGGATGACCGGAGGCCTGGTAGGCTTTTTCAAGGCGTGTGATGGCTTTCTCTTTCCATCCGGGGACGATCAGCTTGTCGGTGCTGCCGGTTTCCCAGATGCAATAGCGCGGAGCAATGAGTGAGCCGATTTCGGGCACATCGCCATACTGTAAAAGCCCTGGGATGACCTGGCCTCCACACGAGTAGGGATTACCAATGCGTTCCTGCATGAGGTTCAAGGCCCCTGAGGGCACGACGATCTGGATGCGTTCATCGATGGCTGCAGTCAGCATGGTCATGCGCCCGCCATAGGAGAGACCGATGCAGGCGATGCGCTTGGGGTCGGCATCCTTCTGGGTGCAGGCAAAATCCAGTGCCCACTGGCAGTCGCGCAAATTGGAGCCCATCAAGGTTTGTCCGAGTAGAGCCAGTCGCACGAAGGTGATCGCGCAAGGATCGGTTTTTGTATTGCGGTAACGTGAGTCTAAGCGGCGTCCGAAGGGAAGCATGCAAGGGGCAACCACCAGAAAACCGCGGTCAGCAAATACTCGCCCGTAATCATAGTTGGCCTTGGCAATATTGGCACGCCGTTCCTCGGTATGGTCGAGGCCCACCACCGAGTCGTGACCAAATTGGCCGTGCCCGTGAAGAGCGAGTACAATAGGACGTGGGCTGCCCGATACTTTGGGCCGTAGCAGGTAAAGCGGTAATGTGGGGGTTCCTTTGGCTTTCAACAACCATTCCTCACGAATGTGTTTGCCGGCATCAGTTTGGCCAATGCGTTCTGGGGAAAATGTTACGGGAGGGGTATGAGGTCCTAAAAGTTCACCGAGCTTGGATCGGAATTTTTTTTGCCAAGCGGCAAGTTCTTCAGGAGTGTTGCCGGTGAATTGCCAGGCTAAGGGAGCTTCCTTAGCAGCTTTCCCAATCGCCTGATCGACTGTGGGGATTTTTGGCAATGAATCTGCCGCATGTAAAGCCGTGAAAAAAAGCAAACTACTAATCAAACATAAGTGTCGCCGCGAAAAGAGGGTCATCGGCACTACGGCTGGGCCAGCGGGGAGGGGGCAATGAACCCATGGAGTTTTGGAGCTGGTATCCGGGGCACGTATCGGTAACTGGGATTTCCTGCGGGGTCTACGGGCTTCATCGTTACATTGAACCGACCGGAGGAGAGGTTCTGCCATTGGGAACGGTTTCTGAAAAGGCCACCCACAAAGGGAGCCCGACTGAAGAACGGTACATTGTGGTTATTGAAAGTGCGTAATTGATGGGAATATCCGCCCACGTTCATGGTGGCGCCCGGGTAGGTCATAAACTGGGTGTTTAAGGCTCTGATTTGTCGATCGGTTTGCCATCGGCCTGCCAAACTGAGATCAATCAGGCCATTAGGTTGCACAAAGGACAGGGTATTAAGTTGCACAGAATGCTGAGCCATGGCCGCATGACTGGCGGCCATTAGAGCTGCAATCACGAGGAGTTTTCCTGTCCCTTTCACGCGGATAATATGCGCGAGGTAGGTTAATTGCGCAAGCTTGCTTGAGGAGAATAATAGTCCTAAATTTTGGGCATGAAGCTCTCTTTATGGTTGTTCGTTGGCCTTGTTATGGGGTCTTCCCTTTTTGCCCAGCCTAAAGGCTACAATTACGAAGAGGCCAAGGTGCCGGAATACACTCTGCCTGAGCTCCTGCTAATGGCCGATGGCACCCGTGTAAAAACAGTCAAGCAGTGGGAGACTCAACGTCGGCCAGAGATATTAGACCTCTTCAAAAAGGAAATGTATGGGCGCGCGCCGGGCAAGCCTGCGAGTTTGAAATTTTCTGTTTTTGATGAACAAAAGGTATTGAAGGGTAAAGCGATACGGAAACAGGTCGAGGTTCAGTTTGCCGGCAAGGCTGATGGCCCGCGTATGACCCTACTCATATACCTTCCCGCCAAAGCGAAAAAACCGGTGCCCACTTTTCTTACCCTGAACTTCCGTGGCAATCATACTGTTACCGACGATCCGGCCATTCGCTTGCCACATTCCTGGGTGCGTGGTCGAACCAAAGGTGAGGCAGTGAACAATCGGGCTACTGAAAATGGGCGAGGAGTTGCCAAAAGTAGATGGAACGTAACCAACATACTCAAGCGTGGTTACGGGCTGGCCACCATCTATTACGGGGATATTGATCCGGACTTTGATGATGGCTGGGAGAATGGAGTTCACGCGCTCTACCCGAAACCCAAGCCCGATGAGTGGGGGAGCATCGCCACCTGGGCATGGGGGCTGAGCCGGGCATTGGACTATTTTGAGACCGATAAGGATATCGACCACAAACAGGTGGCGGTCATGGGTCATTCCAGGCTGGGCAAGACTTCCCTTTGGGCGGGTGCGGCCGATCAGCGGTTTGCACTGGTGATATCCAATAACTCCGGTTGCGGAGGGGCGGCACTTTCACGGCGTGCTTTTGGAGAAACAGTGAAGCGAATCAACACCAGTTTCCCCCACTGGTTTAATGACAACTTCCTGAAATATAACGACAACGAAAACGCCTGCCCGGTGGATCAGCATATGTTGGTTGCCCTTGCAGCCCCTCGTCCGGTGTATATAGCCAGTGCAGTGGGAGATAGCTGGGCTGATCCCAATGGAGAGTTTCTTTCTGGTAAACATGCCAACCCGGTTTACCAGCTTTACGGGTTCAAAGGATTGCCCGCCTCCAAACAACCGCCGGTGGACAAACCGGTGATGGGCACCATCGGATATCACGTCCGGAGCGGCAAACATGACGTAACTGACTTTGATTGGGAGCAATATATGAATTTTGCTGACAAACACCTGAAAAAGAAAAGATAATCGGTTTCAGACAAAATATGGAATGGGTGCCGCTTTCCCTCAGTTGCCACCCGTAACCAAAAAGGCTAAAATACGTCTTCATTTATGAACATGCGCAAAATTATCTGTTTGCTCCCGCTTTTGACATTTTGGCAGCCAGTCCATGCTGACAAGCCTGCGTGGGAAAAGGAAGCCCCTGAATCGGTCGCCGATCTGTTGGCCATTCAAAAGCAGGTCCAACAAGTATTGCCCAAGTGCATGGCTGCAACGGTGACTTTGCAGATGGGAGGATCCTCCGGCAGCGGCGTGGTGGTGAGTAAGGAGGGCTTGGTGCTCACTGCGGGACATGTGTCGGGGAAACCTGGTCGTGAGGTAAAGATTATTTTGGCTGACGGCCGTGAACTGAAAGGTAAGGCGCTGGGAATGAACGGGGATACGGATTCAGGTTTGGTGCAAATCACTGATCCGCCCAAGGATTTGCCGATTGTACAATACGACAAAAGCGAGAAGGAGCTTCCTGATGTAGGACAGTGGTGTATTGCCGTGGGGAACCCCGGCGGCTTGGACAAGGACCGTGGTGTTGTGGTGCGGGTTGGTCGAGTGATCAGTGCCAAGTCTGATACGATTCGTACCGATTGCATGCTTTTGGGAGGAGACTCAGGGGGGCCGCTCTTTAACTTTAATGGGGTGGTAATTGGAATTCATAGTCGAATCTCCAGTCGGCCCGACAACAACATGCACGTTTCCATGCCTGCCTTCCAGGCGGATTGGAAGGCTTTGAATGACTCCAAAGCATTGGGCAAGCGGGCAGGGAGGGGGAGACCCAGTCCGACTCGTACTTGGCTTGGTGTTTATACCGAGGATCATGACAAAGGTGCTCTGGTGCTCGAAGTGCGTGAAGACTCGCCGGCGCTCAAGGCTGGCGTTAAAAAGGATGATATCATCCAGAAAATAAACGATATCGAAATAAAGAGCGCGCGCTCTCTGACTGATGAGGTTAGGAAATTTAAACCTGAAACAAAGGTGAGGATTACTGTGTTGCGTGCTGGAAAAGAGAAGGTTATAGAGGTTGATTTGGAGCAACGTTAAAGAATGAAAAACACTGTAAATTCAGCTCGTATTTGCTTTTCCGCTTTTGTGATTTTCGCAGGTTTTGCTCTGGATGCGGCTACGCTTTCCGCCAAGCTTCGCACTGATGGAACTCTTCTTCGTGAAACTTTTGGTGAGGTAGCCGAAGAGGTCGCCAAGGCCTGTACAGTGAGGATATTCTCCGGTTCAAAACCCACTGGACTGGGCACGGTGGTTAGTAAGGATGGCATTGTGGTTGCAAAAAGCAGTGAGATAGATACCGCTAATCCGGATTCACTTAAGATATTAGGCCCCGGTAAAAGAATGGGTCGTGCCCGTGTTTTGACTCGTGATCCTGAGAATGATTTGGTTTTTCTCGATATTGGACGTCAGGTGGATCCGGGCTTTGAATGGGGTAAAACTGAAAGCCTTACACATGGTACCTGGGTGTTGGCTGGCGTGCCGGAAGGATTCACATTCGGTGTGCGTGGAGGGGTGTGTAGTGCCCTGCCCCGCGAAATTAAAAAGGCCGGTGGCGTGATTGGGGTTATTCTTGGCGGTAAGGATGGCAAGGAATTTGGCGGGGTGGAAGTGACCACCGTGGCTTCGGGGGGGCCGGCTGAAAAGGCGGGGATGAAAAAAGGTGATATCATTTTTTCCATCAACGGTGACGATTTTTTTGAGCGTGAAAAAATGATCGAAAAGGTGAAAAGTTTTGATCCTGGAACTGCGATTACCGTGTCAGTTAAAAGAGATGATGAAGAATTAGATATTGAAATTACTCTGGGCTACCGCGCTTTGGTCTTTTCAGAACTCAAGAGCCGCAACGACACGATGAGTGGCAAGATGAGTGTGCGCCGCACAGGATTCAAGCGTGTTATCCAGCATGAGATCCTGCTGGGGCCTTCGGATATGGGAGGGCCACTATTTGATCTGGAAGGCAAACTGATCGGTATCAATATCGCCAAGGCAAACCGGGTGGAGTTTTTCGCGATCCCTGCCGAGGAAATTCAGAAGATACTGAAGGAAAAGGCCGGTGAAATTGCTGAGGCCCGCGGCGAAAATTAACTGGTTGAAAACGTCAATTTCCTGAGCCCTTCTTTTCGCGGGTCCTTTTTCATCTTAGGGAGCTTGTGAGGAATAGCTCCAGACCAGGTCGCCTTTCTCAAGATCGGTTCGGTCTCCTTTTTTGACGAAGCCTCCGCCGTCATCCTTTTGGTTCCAGCCGATTCCATAGAGCTGATAGCGGCCTTCCTGATCCACTTTATAGATATAGGGTTTGCCGTTGTATGGATCCAGCGGAAGAGTTTTTTTCAAGTCAGCCAGCTTTGCGGGGTATTGTTTGTGCTCAAGTTTGTGCAATTCCAAGAGGCACCCAATTCGTGCGTGGTCTACAGCAGTTTGAGCAGAGCCTACTCGCATTGCTGATTTATCAATTCCTGGTAGTAGAAGACTACTGAGTACATCGTATATTGGAAATTTACGTCTGGTTCGCGCGTCAAGCTCCTTGTTGAAAGCCACCGCGATATCAGGATGGATACGTCGGGCCCTGGGATCGATGATCCGCTGTGAAAAATTAATATGCATCTCGTTGAGCCGTTTCTGGTTATGCCGTAGCCAACCTTCTGGAGCCAGGCCGATTTTATCAGCCTCATCTTCGACCATCTCGTTGAACACCTTTGGGTTGATGGCCATTTGGTCGATCGCCAGATTGGCCATTTCACGTTCTCCAACAATGGAGATTCGGTAGCCTTTTAATAATTCAATGGCAGCAAGTTGTCTCTCCAGATCTGCGAGTTGTTCTGCGTTCCATTTCTTCTCTTTTAAGCCTTCCCACACCGGTTGGAGGGTTATTTGAAGGCAGGCAATGCGTACCAGTTGGGAAATAAGCAGGGGCTCTTCCCGAATGCTTTCAGCGAGGAAAAAGCCCATGCGGATATCAGCAAGTGCAGCTTCCGGATCATCATTGGCCAAATGGGCCAGTGATCTAAGGGTGTAGTTTTTTGTAAAATTCCTGAAGGGCGATAAGTGGGGAACCAACGCAGCAAAGTGATCCTCATACTGGATGTCAAATCGGCAAAGAGGCCGGTCTTTGGCTGCCTGGGTTAGTTCGGTCATGATGGCTTTATATTTTTCAAGGGCAGTTAGGATATCAGCTGCAGGGTCTCCCGGCTCTTCTGGATGAGGCCAGCCTTCCTGGTCCCGGAAAAGTTTTTGCCAAGGTTTAAGATCAACCGATTGACCGAGTGCCCAGCCATCAAGCTTCGTATCCTCATTGCTATCGAGTTTCAGTAGATTTGCAGCTTCATCAAAGCTCTTTTGATCAACGGGAGTCGCTTCAGAGAGACCCTCACTCCACTGGTGTTGGTGCAGTGGTTTAAGGAGCGGAATATGGGCGAAATTTTTCTCTGAAGGAATTTCTTTGGGAACGATCTGTTTGTAATCAAAAACCTCCCCTTTTGCTTCCCATTCCTTCTTGAAATTTTTCCATGCGGCTCTTCCGCGAAGATCTTCGGCGCAATAAATCAGAATAATCAGGCCAATCATCCCCACAAACAAGATGCCCAAACAGATGCCGACTTTCTTGAGTTTACTCATAAAACGATCCGATTCAAGATAGGCTCAGGCTGGTGGGATTTCAAGGCCTTGAAATTGTACGCAACATTTAATCAAAGGAATGTTGCATGGAGACGACCCTTTACTTCTGGGTGAGTGTATCAACTTGCCACCGCCTGCCGGTAGGATTCCACTTCCCAGTTTTCGATAAATTCCCGGGCACGGTCAGTCATGTAGTCGATGCCGCCAAACGCTCCGGATAACTGCATGACTTGAGCACCGTCCTGCGCCAATTCCAATGCCAACTCAGCGTTGTTGGGTGTAGTGCCAATTCCATAAACGCGGGTTGCTCCAATCACCACCTTGGGGGCAAAGCCATGTTTTGCTTTGTAATTTGCGACAGCGTCCTCGGTCAGTTCACCAGTAAAGGGGAAGGCGCGCGCATAAACCAGATGGTCGGGCGTGATGGGGCCGGGCACACAAGTGAATAAGCCCGATGAAACAACGTGTTTTGCGTCTGCTCCGAATACTTGTTGGATTTGTTCCTCGAACTCCGGGGCTGATTCCGCTTCGGCGATATCCAGGGTAGCCTGAATGCCGGCTTTTTCATACTCCCGCTTCACTGCTTCCATTACCCCGGCGTAAAGGGAGCGAATTTCATCTGCAGTATCTGCAGCGACAAAAATGCCATGGTTCTTGAGTAGAATTATTTTGGGCCCCTTGCCATGCTCCCGTGTGTATTGCTCTATCCGTCCCTTGAGCTCCACGCTGAGGGTGTAGCCTGCATCGATATATTCCACCCATAACGCATCAGGAAAGAGTTGTTTGGCAACGACTTCCCCTTCCTTGGCGCAGGTGAGTCCATTAACCATATAAGGATGGGTGTGCACCACAAAGCGGGTATTAATAATATTGTGCAGCGGTGCCTCGACTGAGGGCCGTCCGGCCTCGTTCTCCACCGCCTCGGCCATGAAATTCTTGACCAGTTCCTCGCGCGCTGCCGATTCGGCCGGAGTTTCCACGTTGAAGAGTTCATTCACCTTGGATCGATTCAAGGTGACAAACGTTTCCTCAGTCAGCCCGCCCAGAGTTGTGCCTGAAGGTTTCACCCACAAGGTGGTTTCATTTTTCACCGAGGTGTTGCCGCCTCCACCTTTCACGTAGTCTGGGGTTCCAAACTCGTGGGATAATTCAACAATTGTTTTTAAGTCATCCATTAGCTTACTTCGTTTTTCAGTGTAGGGCATCTTGTGCAGGGAGTCAGGGTTTATTCCCGTTGTCGTACTTTCCCAGATGTTTCCTGGAAAATCTTCAATCCAAACTAACGGCTGAAGGATTAAATCAAAAACGCCTCGTGTAAACCGCTCTCCTTGCCTAGGGTTCCCCTGCCATGAACGTTGAAGTGGAGACTATCGGGGATAATGACTTTCTGGTGAAGGTGAGTGCCGCCACCTCCACCGAACACCGTGTTACTTTGACGGACGCCTACTGGGAGCAGATATGGAACTGTAGACTCCCCAAAAAGGATGTTATTGCCCGCTCATTTGCCTTTCTACTGGAACGCGAGCCCAACTCATCGATCCTGCGGACGTTTGATCTGCCCGTTATCCAGCGTTACTTCGGCGAATACGAGGGGAAAGCTGCCACCTGGAAGTAGGATCGTAGGTCATCATGGGTAGAACCTTCGTCGGCTTTGGTTTTGGTGCAATTCAGGGAGGCCTCTTCCTGCCTGAGGCTTATGTCTCAGGCAATTTCTCGCGTCTGGTGGTTTCAGAAATTGATGCGGAGATCGTGGCGGCCTTGCGAAGTGCGGGGGGGTCCTACTCCTGCAATGTGGCCGGTGCCACCGCTATTGAGAGGGTTCATGTTGAAGGCGTGGAAATTTTCAATCCACTGGAGGAAGAGGATCAGGTGGCCTTGGTTCAGGCCATTGCCGAGGCAACCGAATTGTCCACGGCTTTGCCCAGTTTTAATCTTTACGATGCAGGAGATGCGCCAGTCGCCAAGCTGCTGGCCCGGGGCCTGACTGAAAAACTAAAGAATGATTCCCTGCCAGACTGCGTAGTCTACGCCGCTGAAAATGATACCCGGGCCGCCATCCGGCTTAAGGAAGCTACCCAAAGCTACGAACCAGCCGGGTTTGAAGGTCGTGTGCAGTTTCTCGATACAGTGATTGGCAAGATGAGCTCGGTAGTGACCGACCCCAACCGTATTACCCATGAAAAGCTCACCCCAATTGTTCCCGGGTTGAATCGGGCTTTTCTGGTGGAGGCCTTTAATCGCATCCTTGTCGATAAAATCACCCTGCCAAATTTTGAGCGCGGCTTGAGGGCCTTTATCGAAAAGCCCGACCTTGCACCCTTTGCGGCATCAAAGATTTATGGCCACAACGCAATTCACGCCCTTCTGGGTTACCTCGCCCATGAACAGGGTCTGGAATATATGCATCAGGCAGCAGAGCGCGAGGACATGATGGAATTTGCCAAGGAGGCTTTCCTGACTGAATCGGGAGTTGGTTTGCGCAGCAAGTATGCCGAGACAAACGATGAACTCTTCACCGAGGAGGGCTTTAAGGTTTATGCGGAGGATCTGCTTGTCCGAATGGTGAACCCTTTCCTGCGCGACCCGGTTGAGCGGGTTACCCGGGATCCGGCCCGAAAGCTTGGCTGGAATGACCGGCTTATCGGGTCCATGTTACTTGCTGCAGAAGCGGGTGTTGTGCCGACACGCCTTGCCCGCGGCGCTTCCATTGCACTGGATCTTTTATGTCAGGAACAAGGTCTAAACGATCCGGCGACTCTTCTTGATGAGCTTTGGGAGGGGGAAACGGAAGATCAAAGGCGGGAATTCAAGGAACTGATCCTGAAGTAGCTAAAAAAAATTAGAAACGGGACGTGGGTTCGATTCCCATCACCCGCTCCACCTTCATTTTAACCCACAAAAACAGTGTTATTCTTAATTTTCCT
>JASLKQ010000091.1 GCA_030747505.1 Verrucomicrobiota bacterium
GCCGTCAATCACTTTAGGCATGGCCTTTCCTAATTGAGCCTCCATCAGTCGCCTTTGTTGTTCACGGGCCTCCGCCATATCCTGCATTCGAAACACTTTAGCTTTAGGTAAAATGGGAGCCAGTTGTTCGCGTAGCAGCGTTAAAGTATCCTGTGATTCGTCGGCACAGTAGCAATCGAGTGCTTGGATTTCATTAATTAATCCTTCTTGATTCAATACCGATTGGGCATCTTCCAAGTGCATATAAATACGAATTTCAGCACCACTTCCTTTTTCTGCCAACACGCGATCTACCTCGAATTCTCCGTTTTTAACTTTTACCACATCATCACGCTTAACATTGTGGATTTCGGAAAGTGTTTTGCCTAACTGTATGGTTCCTCGCTTTACCGGTGTAATCATGATTGGTTTTTCCCGGCCAGGCGGGGCGACTTCGCGAGGGGCCAAGCCATAAATCATGGCTGGCGAGCCACGCCAGTCGATCTTCCATTTTAAAATGGCTGATAGATGGGAATAGTTGATCTGCTTGGTGACGTTTGTAAATTGTAGGAGCCAGTCCTCTGGGAAAGTTGTTTTTGAAAAACCTTCATCCCAAAAATGTGCTAAATCGGTTTCTTCGGAGACAATACGGAGGTTTTGACCCATATCTCGTTGAATCCTCTTTGTTTTTTTCTGGGTGGATTGCGATATTTCATCGGTTGAGGCATTCATCTCATCGAGGATCTCTGCTTGTTCACGTTGCGTTCCCTGACTAACGCTAAAAAACATTACAACCAGAGCTACTGCTATAGTTACAGCAAGCAAACTCAAAAGCGCATTCGCTTTGCGATGGCTAATTTCCTTAACAATCAGCGTCAGTGGATTCATGAGTTTTTATTACGTGCGAAAATCAATATAGCGCAGCCGGCCAAAAGGATAGGAGCTCCAGCAATCATTATCCATCCGATCATTGACCGTGATTGAGGTGGCTTTGTCGGTTTTGCTTCTGTGGTGACGGATTTTGTGGGCTTGGTATTTTTCTGCTCAACAGGTGTTTGTGGTTCTTGGGCTTCAGGTTCTTTTAATGATCCTTCACGATAGCCCATCAGTAAATCATCAAGTGAGCCTCCGATGGGTGTCTGTCTGTTGGTTCCCTGGCCCTTGCCGCCTTTGGCCAGAATCTGACTCATCTCCAATCGAATGGCCGGGCTTTCCGGGTCAAAGCCCAGGTGGTTGGCAAATCGCTTTTGTAAATCTTCATCCCATTTTTGCGGCACCATGGTTCCCTGCATCCATTTGCGATCCAGACCACACTCACAATTTAGGCCGATCGTGTTGACTATTGCTTTAAGCGAGCGCTCATCCAGCTGCTCATCACGCAGGACTGGGCCGATCATTCGTCCACGGCCATAGAGTATGGCGACCTGTGGAGTTTCTGCGATCTCAGTGATTCCCATGCTCCAAAGAAACGCCTTCTCAGAATTGAAGTCCTTGATTGAAATGATTTCTACTACTGGTGGTTCTCGGATTTCTTTTTCCAGTTTGTCCATTTGGCCGCTTATGGATTTCACAACCCTATTGGCCAGATTGCGAATTCTTTGGTTCTCCCCGATGTTTTTGCCTTCAGTGATCAAAATCACACAATAGTGTTCATACACCTTTGAAATAACTGAATTGCGGCGCTTCGAATCGAAAACCGACTCCAAACCATCCCAAACTGATACATCCAGAGGCTTTCCTTCCTCGGTCAGCTTTACCGGTAGCGATTGTTTTCCATCAGCTGATATCAGCACCGCTTGTACCTGTGTTAATTCCCTTGGGATAAATTTTGCATCCTTGCTCTTGAGGGCATCCTTTTGGGTCAGGATTGTCGCCTTTACATTGGAGTCCAGATAACTGGCGTAGGCGGTTGATTTGAGTAATTCAATTTCAGATTTTGGAGTGCCATCGGGAAAAATAATCAACAAACGGTAAGGATCAGAACCCAGATCCACAAAGCCCACATCCCTGACATTAAAACGGCACGCCAGAGCGTCCATTGAAATGAGGCAGGCAAGAATGAGGGTCAATTGTTTCATCTTATGCCATCACACACAGGGCAGTTTGGGATGGGGCGCAAGTGCACTTGGTGGAATTTCATAGATTTCAAATCGCAGGTCAATAATCGACCGAATAAAGGTTCTCCCAATTCCACGATTATTTTAATTGCTTCCATTGCCCCCAGGCAGCCGACCATTCCCGAAACTGCGCCAAAAACCGGGAAACGTCGCTGCCAATAATCGGGTTTTTTAGGGTAAAGACATTGCAGGCATCCTGTGGATCCCGGCTTAAAACTGGTGATATGCGCCTCCATCTCAAACATGGAACATTCGACCAAAGGTTTACCCTGCTTAAACGCCTCGCGGTTCATCAGGAAGCGTTCTTCAAATAGTGGAGCACAATCCACAACCACATCCGCCTCGGCAACAAGTTCAGACACGTTTGATTCAGAAATATTTTCCGGGATTGGAACTATTTCGAGTCGCGGATTAAGTTCTTTAAGGCGAGCAACAGCACAGTCCATGCGCGAAGATCCCAGTGCCTCGCTTTTCATCAATAATTGACGATTTAAGTCTGATGGTTTCAGGCAGCCTCCGTGGGCTAGAATCAATCTGCCGACTCCCGCCGCTGCCAACTCATAGGCCACCAATCCTCCTAGACCACCAATCCGGCTAATCATGACACTGGCGTTCTTGAGTTTTCGCTGACCCTCTTCCCCGAATCCTTCCACGGTGGTTTGCCATGAATAGACCTCTTTTTCGATGTCGCTCAACTCAGGCAGCTCTTCAGGTTCACTCATTATTCAAGATTCCCTTCAATCAATTGCCCCTCTTCGAGTCGCAAAAAAGTTTCCCCGAGCCTGCGGGCTTCAGCAGTGCTATGGGTGATATGGAGAATAGTCACCTCGATCTCCCGGTGCAGCTGCCCTAACAAGTCGCAAATTTCACCGTGGGTTTTTTCATCAAGCGCACTCAAGGGCTCATCCAGGCATAGAACATCCGGTGAAGCAGCCAGCGCACGCGCCAAGGCAACCCGCTTGGCTTCCCCTCCACTTAGCCCGAAGGGTCGCCGATCCAGTAACTTGGTGATGGCCATCAATTCAGCCAGCTCATGGACGCGCTTTTCGATGTTGCTCTCGGTCCACTGGCGGAGCCGGAGACTAAAAGCCACGTTTTCAAAAATCGACATGGTCTCAAAGAGGGCGCTGTCCTGCGGCACATAACCGATGCCGCGTTCGGCGGGTTTTAGCAGAGCAACGTCATTTTCATTGAGCCGGATGGTTCCTCCAGTCACATGAGGTTGAAGGCCGCAAATCGCCTCCAGAATGGTCGTTTTGCCACAACCGGTGCGCCCCATGAGAATACCGTAAGATCCGGAAGGAATGGTCGCTGAGAGATCATTCAGTTCAAAGGAACCGTTGCGTAGGCAAAGATTTTCGAGTTGTATCATCGGTTGGGCATGGCGTCGCTTTTGCCTAGATTGCGGACAAGCAAAAGAACCACGAAGGCGAGGGCAATCATCAGGAGTGAGACAACGGCGGCTTTTTCTATCTCGCCAATGCTGAATTGCAGATAGACTGAAGAAGACATGACTTCAGTGCGGTGCGCGTTGATCCCACAAAAAATCAGAATAGGACCAAATTCACCCAAGGACCTTGCCCAGGCCAGGGTGCCTGCGGCAAGTAATCCACGGTAACCTTGAGGCAATACAATGTTCCAAAAAGCCTCGCCGCGTGAGCTACCCAGTGTCATGGCCACCTCTTCCTGGCGCGGGCTGATTTGATCAAATGTATTGCGCATGGTGCGGACGGCAAAGGCACAAGCTACCATGAACTGGGCCAAAACCACACCCGCAGCTCCATTGGTAACCCTTAACTGGAAACCAAGTGATGTTCCCGCCTGCTGGATCATCCGTTCGATAGTGCGGTTTTCCTGCACAATATATTGGCTCCCATCACGGTCAAAATAGACTACCTCCATGGTGCCGAAGGAAATATTGTTGAAGAGAATCAGCAACCCCAGGCCAATAACCAAGGGGGGCAGTACAATGGGAACATCAAGGATGGTGTCGATGAGGTTTTTGCCTCGAAACTGGAAACGTGACATGGTGTACCCGATGGGGACAGCAACCCAAAGTGATAGCAGTGCGGAGATGGTACAGGAAACAAAACTGAGCTTGGCTGATGCGCGGATTCTCGGGTCATTGAACACGGCCGTGTAATCGCTGGGGCGATCAAAAGCAACTGCGTTCAGGAGGGAATTTTTTGCCTGATCGATCTCTCTACCAATATCAACCTTCTCAGAATCTGCTTTTTTAGCCAATTCACTGAGTTTGATGTTGGCCAAAGCCCTGGCTTTGGTGGACGTCTGCTTCACCAATACGCCTTTAGCCTGACCCTTTGGCTTTAGATCGGCCAACTCCCTGGCTTCCATTAATGCATCCTCAACCTCTTTATCTAAAGCCGTAACGCCTGCCTTCTTTGAGGCAGCTTTCAGATGAGAGACAGCCTCTTCAAGGGGCACGCTCATCAATAATAGTTTGGTTTCGTCACTTTTTCCCCAGCGGGGAACAATGATCAGAGCCAGAATCAGGGCGAGAATCAGGAATAAATAGAATCCTCCCAGAGAGCCTAGTCCAAAAAAGAAAGGGGTGTCGGACTTGGGCCGAAATGGGGAGGGAGATGAGTCCGGAGAGGTGAGGCTACTCATTTTCCGGGTCGGGACTTGTGATTACCTCAAATCCCGCATTAACGAAGTTCTCCTGTCCGGCTGATGAACGCAGGCGATTCAACAGGCGCTGCATCAGGTGTTTGTGTTTTGAAGTTTTACTGACGGCATAGGTTTGAGTCGCGCTCGAGAGGGGGTTATCTATCCTGATCATCCTTACCTTGTCTCGCTGTGCATGCGCATTGGCCACATAAACCAGTCCCGCATCCAGTGCACCCTGGGTCAACTGTCCCACAACCATCGGGGCCTCGGGAAAAGGATTGCCAATATTCGTTTTAATCTCTTTATAAACACCTTCGTCCTTCAGCAGGTCCACTGTTAGCTTGCCCATTGCGGTTTTTTCAGGGTCACCGATACCCACTTTCATCCCCGGCTTGGTCAAGTCTTCCAATGACTTGATGTTTTTTGGGTTATCCTTCGGGACCAAAATTATGATATCAGTTTGTGAAATGTTGGTGAGTTGGCCAAACCTGTCCTCAACCATGGTGTGAAACGAAGCATCACAGGTGTGGTACACGTCCGGTGTTTCGCCACCCTTCATTTTGCTCACCAGCAAACCGCAACCCATCCATGTTGTTTCCACTGTGCAGCCTTCACGTTTTTCAAACGCAGAAATAATAGGTTCGGTAGCATGGCGGTTAAGCCCGCCAGCAAAGTAGACTATATTGGGTTGTTCCTCCCATACATCCCCCTCGGCTGCTTCGAAGCCGTGTTCCCGGAAAATATTCAAACCTTTATCAACCGCACATACATACCGTGCGAAGTGCAATGTTTCACGTGGAAGGTTTGCATACTTTAACACGCAAACTGTTACAACTCCTATTGGTGCTCCTTCGATTTGGACTGCTTCGAGCTCGGGATATTGGCTGGCAATTGAATTCCACACAATGGCGGCATCCGCAGCATCAATTTTCACATCATTGGCGATCTCGTTGACTGTCGGCTTGAAGTTCCCTCGTGCATCGACTGCCTTCATTAAGGGCCGCCACTTGCCCAAATTTGTCATAAGTTTTTTTGTCTTTTTCCCTACGCTGGCTGCCTCAGGATTCCCCAAATTTACCCTAACATCCTCACGCATTAGGTCATCTACCTTGAGGATTTTCTTAGGGTTACCTTTTTTAACCACAATAACGGGCCACAAGTGCGCTACAGGAAGAGATTCCTCAGCAATTCCTTTTTCCTGGGCAATCTGGACGTAGCTGGAATCTGCTGCCAGGTATAGATCGCCACTTTTTTGCGCCCTGATTTTTGTCAGTAGCGTACCCGAGCCGCTGTAACTCACCTCAACTTTACGATCCGGATAATCCTTTTGGTATGCCTTGATGATCTCATCCATGGGTTTGGACATCCCTGCGGCGCAATAGAATTCAATCGCCCGGGATTTTGAAGAGGCATTGGGATTAGTTGATCCTGAATTCTCAAGGGAGCCATAGTCTCGTGCCATAAAAGCCATCAGGCCAAAAATTACCACCAATGAGGCAACGGCAAACTTAACAGGGGTTTTCATTCTTTAGGTACTGATTATTCTCGCGAATCAATCGGGCCAAATCCCTAACGATTTTGGGGCTAATTGGCAACTTTTCTCGGGCCATCCTCACGAACGACTTCAAGTGATTGAATAACGGTTGACGCAGGGTGCCCTGATATCAGCTTTATCCTGCCCACCTGAATATCATCATAACTTTTCCCGATGGCGTGGATTATCATTTGATTGGCTCCCTGTTTAAGTAAACCCTCCGGCACGGGGATCATCGTAACCTGCTTGGCATTATCTTTCTTTAAACGACCAATCTCATGGCCATTGACCATTATCGTCCAATCGTCATCAACATGATGTTGTTCAATTTCTAATGAGTAAATCCCTTCAGAACCTTTGAATTCAAAGGGGATTTTGAGCTCAAACCCCTTTGGTTTAGGCGAAGATTCGGTCCAGCCAGCTACCACATTATCGCCCAAGTGATGTAATTTTGAATCCACATCAAAGGCAGCTGCCCCCTTAAGTCCCTGTGCAACCAATTCTATAGAGAGATTCTCCTCAACATCAACTCCTTCGAATTCCTGAACAGTGACTTTCCCGGGACCACCGGAAATTTTTAATACGTCGAACTTAGGCGAAACCAATTTTCCTTGAAGCTTGATATCAAAAATCCGGCTACCAGGCTTGTCCTCCGGCAAGGGAGTGAAGCCCATGCGCACGGTGTATTTGCCCTTATGGCCTTTATCCAAGAGCGGTACAGTTAATCTGGAAACCCCTTTCAATGCCGAGGTATAAATCCAGGGGCTTTCGGTTCCTTCTAATTTTACGTTGCGCCAGTCACGTTGGGCAACCTCTGTAAGTCCGGCTTCGGCCAGATTAAATTTGATCCCGTAATTACGAAATGCTCCCTGGCCAACCGTTGTTGTTGGCCTCGGGTACCCGAACCAAACTGTTCCTTCACGGTCACGCATATCTCCAGGAGCACCGAAGTTGATGGCCATGTGGCTAACCGGCTTGGTGGCCGCCTGCGAAATAAATACCGCCCACTCAGCATGACCTTTTTGTGGCTTATTCTTTAGAACAACCGTTGTACGCAATGAATAACTGCAGGTGCAGCCGGCACTTGCTTCCTGCATGCTTAACAGGCCATTGGCCGGGATCATACTGTTCCAGCAACCGGGGCGAAGTCCTCCAAAAAGCTGAAGGCCGGAATCCTGCTCGGTATTCACAATAGCTCCACTGTAGGAGCGGAAGAAAAGGTTGTGAGGTGTAGCTGTCACAATTCCACAACTGTGACCAGGTCGCAGGAATTCCCATTCGACAGATTCCCCGGTGATCGGGTGTTTGCGTTGTTGGATTTCACCGGTTTCCAGATCACATCGACGTGGTTCGATATAAATTGTGTCACCCATAATTGTCGGGCGTCTGCGATAATTAAGAGGTTTACTCCACATTAAACTACCACCCCCACCATCAATGACGGTAATGCGGCGCCAATTCAGGTTTTCAGCGTAACCATCTTTATCTTTATCCTTAGTGTTATTGAAAGGGCCTTCGTCGTGATTACTGTAGTGGCCAAATGCGAGTAATTTTCCGCTCTGGTAAGCTAGGCCAAGTTTTGTACCTCCGCTACCTGTTAGGTCGTATGGGCGGCTCCACAGCGCTTGCCCCGTCTTGAGGTCAAGACACACTACTCGGCGATAATCTCGGGTTTTCTCATTCATTCTTTGTTCGCGCTCCACTTTAAACACGCCCGCAGATATGTTTGCCTCGGTAGCGGCTTTGGCCTGTGCTTTTTCCCGTGCATCTAGATCATTTTTCAATAAATAAACCCGGCCTTCACCAATGACCAATGAGATGTTCGGAATGTCTTTGCCCTCATGTTCCCACAATTTTTCACCTGTGGTGATATTGTAGGCGAACACCTTTTCGCTGGTCATGATCTTCTTTTCATCTACTGGTGAAGGATTGTGGTCTGGCAGCCAGCCGGGGGCGTTGGCAATCATAGAGCGCCAGTGAAGGTCGCTGCGCTGGAAATAGGCGAAGGCACGTTTGTCAGGAAGGGCATGTAATTCTTTTACTTTTTTCAAGGTGGACAAAGCAGACTTGGGGGCATCTTTTTCATCAACCCATTTACCATCCTTTACCAGTGAATTCCAGAGATGGCCATATTCCTGCGCCAGAGGGGTTGCGCCTGTGCCGATTAAAATGTTGTCATGTACAGCGATATATCCCCAGCGCAACGCCTTATCGGTTTCTTTCCTTGGGACATGAAATTCGCGAGTTGTCTTGCCTGTTTGTGCATCCAACTGAAGGACTCGGTTGTGGGTAGCCACGAAGATGGACTCATCAGTTGCAGTAATATTGGAACCATCCACATCTACTCGCACTCTCACGGCTCCTTGAATTTTACGTTTCCACAAAAACGTTCCATTGTAGGCATCATAGGCCATTACCACTTCTGCTCCCTGCATAAAGAGTCGACCATTAATCGCTAATGGACTGGCTGCGCGCGCGTGGCGTCCAACCATATCTTCACTACCAGGTTCACCATACCACAATACCCCAAGAGGACCTTTTACTAGCTTATCAGGGGTTGAAGAGGTGTTGGCTGCATTTCCGTAAAGCCCCGTCCAGCTCCCTGCACCATTAAGTTTTCCACGGGTGAAAAGGAAGTAGTTATTTGTGGTTTGAGATTTAGTTTCTGAAGCGGCATTTGCCGACAGCCCATTTTTAATTTTTTCAAGAGCTGGAGGTGCCCATTTGTTTACTGGCCCCAACACCAGTTTTCCTCCGGAGGGGCGCAGCACTCGAGCAAGTTGGCTTATGGGCAGGCTCACTTCCTCCCCCAGCATTGCCCGTTCGGACACAATCAGGTTGGCAAAATAATCGGGCAAATCTGCATATGTCCAATCAACGGCAATCACCCGGTCTCCCAGTAACCCGGTTTTCATCAGGCGAGAGCGAATTGAATTCAGGCGTTTGGCGTCCTGTTCGATTACCACAATGTTGAGCTTGGTGGTTGAAGTCAGGTACTCGGCCAATCTCCCGTCACGAGCGCCGGCTACAAGACACCAGCCTTGATTGATATCAGATAATTCCAAGATCTTGTCTGCTGCGTTATTGATACCTTGATCGTCAATGGGTTGAGGTGCTTCTTTGATTAATCGCCCATTTTCCTGAGAGGCTTGAGCTCCTAGGCAATGGATGAGTCCATTGTCGCCACTGACAAATAGCCGGTTATCGGCAGCTGCCATACTAACCGCATTGCCATCAATGGTATGATCCATAACAAGTTTGCCTGATGCGAATTCCAATGAAATCACAAATCCATTGCCTCCAGCAAAAAGCGTTTTGCCGGATAGCAACATTGTGGCAAGTCCTTCGCGGGGGGTGAACCACTTCACGCGAGCTGAATTTAGGGTACTTTTTTCTTTAGCTATGGTTGTGAGCCGATTGGTTGCCTTGTTAAGTTCACTCGTTATTTTTTTGAGTTCATCGGGCTTATCACTTGCGGCCTTATGTCTTTTTCGAATCTCAAGGATGTTTTTTGCCAGTGTTGTTGATTCTTTATCCAATTTTGGGACTACGGAGTTAGCTTTAAGATTGGCAGCACGATCAATGCAGTAGATGCCTTTTTCTGTGGCAATAAATGCGGTGTTTTTGGTCAATACCATATCATTGGAAGGAAAGCTGGAAAATTGGTCACTTTGCCTTGAACCACTATTGGCATTAAAGGCAATTTTAGTATCTGTTCCTTGATTATTGTTTCCGGCAAATAGCTGGCCTTGATCTATCATAGTCCATGATCCGCCGGTTTTGCCGCCGCCAGATAGAAAACGTTTGAATTTGCCGGTGCGCTTGTCGAAGGCTACGGGCATGCTTCGTCCCGCAGGTATAAAAACTGTATCATCAGAAGCTACTATGTAGCCCTGCGGGGCCACGCCCCCATACTGCAACCCCCATGCTTGATCACCAACCGTGTCATTTATCCAGATAGGTCGACCTGTCTTGATGTTTAGGGCTACAATATATAGACCTTCGTGAGGGAAAATTCCCGCGGCGGCATATAGAACCCCATCTTCCACCAAGACACCGGTCCTTACTGGCCAAAGGGAAACCATGCGGCCCCTTCCAATAATCTGCTCTCCACTGGGACCGAGTCGGTATTTCCATATTTGAGTGCCCTTTTCGGCATCCACACAATAGATGTGGCCGTCGTCGGAGCCAAAGTAGATTCGTCCCTCATTGATGAACGGTGCAAACCGAACTGACCCATCGGTGGCAAAGCTCCATTTGCGTTTGCCGGTTCGTGTGTCGTGCGCATGAACGTGGTTGTCTACGTTGTTGCCAAAGTAGAGAGTTTTTCCTGCGGATACTACTTGGTAAGCTCGGTCACTATGCATCCTGAGTGTTTCCTCCCCAGGTAATGGCCAGGCTGTGCGCGGGGCGTGGAGGGATTGGAACGTCCATTGTGCAAAGAGTTTGGCGGGTAAATTAGCCGGTGTCACCCCGGACCGTTTCCCGTTATAACGATAAGTCGGCCAGTCTTCTCCGAAAATATCGAGGGAGAAAAGCGCCAGAAGAAGAAGTGCTGTTTTTTTCATGGAGGGAGCGCAATTGTCATCAGTATATGCCGATTACGCAATGGTTTTATTGTAGCAGGTGACAGCAAGATACAGGGCGATACCGTTTGGGACTAAGCTGTGGAAGTGAAATGAAATAGGACCAAATCCATTGCGTAGGGGGATTATCCTGCCTCACCGCATATCCCTTTCCCTGGGCTTGCCCAATCGGGCTGACTGATTACAATCACTCCCATGCAAATCCTTTGTTCCCTCCCCGGGTTGGTGT
The DNA here is from genome assembly GCA_030747505.1 of Verrucomicrobiota bacterium. GTDB lineage: Bacteria > Verrucomicrobiota > Verrucomicrobiia > Limisphaerales > UBA1100 > UBA1100. The sequence continues at coordinate 11,077 of JASLKQ010000091.1, forward strand.
TGTCTGTTGTCCTTCTTGCTTCAACAGTCATAATGCGTGTGGACGCGGCCAGTCTTCCTGAATCCCTCAACATAAAGGGCGGTTTCATTGTGCATTTGGGATGTAAAGATGGGAAACGCACCCTCGCTCTGAGGCCTAATGATCGTTATCAGGTGCATGGGCTCGATACCGATTCCAAGAATGTTACTCAAGCTCGAGCCAAGGTGAAAGCAGCTGGAGTATACGGTCCGGTTTCGATTGATCGATTGGCCGGCAGCAGGTTGCCCTATATTGATGACATGGTGAATCTGGTGGTGGCAGAAGATCTGGGTGAAGTTCCGATGAGTGAAGTTATGAGGGTTCTCGCTCCCAAAGGGGTGGCTCATGTAAACCAGGGAGGGGAGTGGAAGACGACTGTCAAACCCCGTCCCAAGGATATTGATGATTGGACCCATTTTTTGCATGGCCCGGGAGGTAACGCCGTGGCGCATGATAAAAAGGTTGGACCACCGCGCCACCTGCAGTGGCTGGGAAGCCCCCGTTGGTCGCGTCATCATGACCGGATGGCGAGCATGAGTGCGTTGGTTTCCTCCAATGGCCGGGTC
>JASLKQ010000092.1 GCA_030747505.1 Verrucomicrobiota bacterium
GCGCACAGCCACAGATGCATTGGGCGGAACCGTTATTTTCTGCTGTGAACCCAAACCTATCTGAATCAAGTCATCAGTTTCCAGAGATACCGATACCGATTGTGCTTGAGATGTTTGATTATATACCATCGCCTTGGCAATTAAATGATCTCCAATTCGGGCAAATCTGGGTAATGCAGATTCCACCATCAAAGGCAATCGAACACGAAACCTAGCCTCAGCCGAACCAAAACCGGCCTCCTTATGCGCGACAGCAAAGACTCGGTAACTCGTCAAACTATCCGGCACAATAAAGCTAGCCTGCACTTTACCTTCTTTATCTGTCAGAAGACTCGCACTCCAGAAGGCTACCGCCTGAAAGTTCCTGCGCAATCTGCCCGCGTCGCCACCGCCCCCTATAATGTGGCCCTTATTGGCATAATGAACACGCCGAGGATCTTCGGTGCGCATAAACGGAATTGAGGAAGCGGTTTTTACCTCCAACGGCATCGGTTTATAAAAAAAGGCATGCAGGTCCGGAGACTGATAACCGGTTAGATCAAGCACCCCTTCATCCACAGCATATAAAGTTACTTCCACACCCTCTTGAGGGTCCCCTTGCCCATTGCTTACATAGACTGAAGTTTCAGCTTCTTGACCTGGCTGGTAATCAGCCTTTTCCAACCTTGCGCTAACCTCCAGCCGTGAAGCGGGAGATTCCACTATAATCTCGCAATAGCCCAAACGATATTCAGCCGTGGGAATTTTACGTAAACTCCCCTGAGCTCCGCGCAGGAGAAGCACTGAAACATAAACATTAGGCGCGTCTCCTTCCATCAACGGCACTTCAATTCTTGGTGCATTCCCTGAAACATTTACCTGAAAGGAGCGTAACACCCGGTCACGCTCAACGGTCACCAGAGCGCGACCACTAAAGGGAGCTTTCAATAAAATTTGCGCCGTCTGACCCACTTCATACAATTTACTGTCGGGAACAAGATCCAACTTGAATTCCGTATGATAATCCCAAGCCAAAGACTGATTCCCGCTGACATAAAGCGGTGCCTGAGTCAAAACAGAGTGCCCAGAAGAGTCAACTGATCGGAATGATAATTGATACTGCCCTGCCTCTTTTGGCACCAGATCGGTCAATATGGGTTTTGATTCACGATTACCCGTTTTCAGTTCAACCTTCTTCTGGAAAATTAAATGCTTTTTATTATGGAAACGCACCCCTCCCCCTGCCCCCTTAACTTTCACGGTTCGCCATTCAACCCGGCTCAGCTCCACCTCAACAGGAATACCGGAATGATACAGATCTCCTTCAGGGCGAACTGCAACCAGACTAAATGACAACGGGGCTCCGATACGCTGAACAGCAGGGAAATCACTTACGCCAATATAGAAATCTGAACTATGTCGAATAATAGAAGCATGCTCAGAAAAGCTTTGCCCGTTAATATCAGTAATTTGCACGAACAAATCACCTTGCAAAGGGGCCGCCTTATCATTTACTGCAGGCAGCTCAGGCCGAATTAACGCCCCCCCCTCGCTGTTCATTTCCAACTCACCTGAGAGAGTCACCTCTCCTTCACTATTGCCCGTTCCAAAACGATACCCTTTCCATCGCCCACTCCACCGGTGTCCATAACGACCCCTAAAACTCCATTTCATTTTAGCTGCTGCCAAAGGCTTCCCGAAATAATATCTGGCACGTACCGGCACTTCCACGGTCTGACCGGCACTGAACTTACGTTCTCCTTTCAGTCTCACATTAAAAGTTGCCGGTTCATATTCCAAGGCGTCGACATAAATACGTTCTGGCCCAACCTGTATTTCAAAACTACCATGGACTTGTGAGGGAAGATCAATAGCCAGATCAAACGAACCGTTTTTATTCGAGCTGATTTTCTGCCGGTGATAAACACGACGACGGGGCCCGGTCACTCGCACATCATATTCCTGTGACTCCGGCAAACCCAAAGAACCATCCTTCCAAACGCGCACATGGCCTTTTAGCAAAACGGTTTCCCCAGGCTGGTACACCATTCGATCCGAAAAAAGATGCATCTTCTCCTCTTCCCGCCAAAACGACCAATGATTAATGTTATAACTCCACAAAGGCATCTCGGCAAAGGCAGTGCCCAATTGCAACGTATGCTGGTCACCTCCCTTAACCAGTTCAACCCAAAGAGCATCCCGTCCTGTCGGTAGGTCTAATGATACATTTCCTTCCCCATTCGCTTCAGTGTTAACCAACTGCTTTCCATTGCTTTCCATGACTTTCATCTGGACACCCTGAAGCGGTTCTCCAGTCTTCAGCGAAAAGGCATGGAAAAATTTCGAACCCCCAGACTCTTTCCAAAATACTCCAATATCCGTTAATTGGATCAGCGACTGAGCCGAACTCGCCAAATGATCAACCCCCATCGATTCTACGTTAACAAATAATATCCCCGGGCTGGCGTCTGACAATATGTCATCCCATTGAAATTCAAGCTTGAGAGCCTCATCTGTCTTCCCTCGGACAGAATAGACTTTTGAATGGACTTCCTCGCCCGGTATCAACTCATATTCGAGCGATTGACTTTTTTGTTGCTTCCATCGGTTCCCGCTCCAGCGAAAGTCACCGCGCCCGAGATATTTACGATAATAGGACTGGATAACCTTAAATCCTTGTTCCGGATCAATACGTTTCACCCTCAAACGTACTGATTGATTATTTACAGAGACAAAACCAAAGAATCGATTGCCATGCACCGACTGGGAGGTCGCTGTATCCGCCAGATAAACTCTTCCCGGAAGAGGCTCAAAACTCACCTTTTGCTCCCATTCTTTTTCCAACGTTAACCCCAAACGGGAAGGCAACCCTGGCTTGACCAGCACACGATAGGAAAGATTCAAGGAAAAGGGACCAGACAGGATAATCTTATTCCATTGAACCACGCTATCACACTTAAAATTAACAGGCACATAACCGCTCCCGGTTTTTTGCTCCACCTGCACCCAACGGGATATATCCTCCCCTTTTAGATTGCGCTGAACAGCATGAGACAACTCTATATGTATTGCCCGTTTTTGGTTCAATTGGTTCACCGCACTCACGGCGGCAACCGCTACCGGATCACGGCGACCCAGTTTCCAGTTTTTACCCTTCCCAAGCTGATCGTTCCCTTCAACTGAAGGCAGACCTTTCCGCAAAACCAACTGCCACTCCTGATCACCTTCCAGCAGGCGAACTGGAGACACCCGCAGCTTTTCAGGTCTTTCAGAAAGCGATTCTACCTTCGCATTTACTTCGGCTCCATTCTTCGCTTTAAACTCGAAGTAGGACTCAGCCTCATTGGCAGACACCGCTTTATTGAAAGTGAAAGTATAATTAAACCGATAGGAATTAGAAAGCCGAGGCTGATATTCACCCACCAATTCCAGTCCCCCCTCCCGAATCAGTTTACCTGAATTGATAGCCGGTTTATTATCCTGGGTTATTAAAACCAATACCTTTGGTTGAATTGGCTCCTTTTCGCCATAATGCCCCGCAATCCAACTTGCGAATATAACAACGAAAATCAAAGCCAAGAAGCTGTTCCTTCCTCGCACATCTTCAATCCCCCCCATAATTACTCCTTTCAAACAAATTATTAAAGAGGTTTGCCGCCCCCCTTTATGAGTACCGCATCAAATACGCCTATCTAACGGAATTCTTATTCTTTTTTGGTCTCATATTTTGCTTTGATAAAATTATCTTCTTCAGAAGTCTGTAAAACAGGATCTGGCGGGTTTTTCTTCATCCCCAGATATATGAGCACAGCGTCTGAAGCCAACAACAGAAAAACCAAAGTCGCAACCATTGCCAACAATCGTTTTTCCCGCCAACTAAAAGGGCCGGAAAAAATGGAGGGAGCATTAATTTGCTCCAATTCCGTTGCAAAATGTGCCGCACCGGAATAGCCATCCTGCTCATCAGGTGAACATGCCCGAAGAAAAATCTGATTTAACTTAACAAACGAATCTCCTGCAGAAGCACCTCTCATATGTGAGGGTAAATCAGGAAACGCATTCCGATCCATACCTGTACTGGACTCATAAAGCACCTTGCCCATTGCGTAAAGATCACCCCGCCAATCGCCTGACCCCTCATCTGGCAGAAATCCAAGTGTGCCGACCGTAGAAGAGGTAAAGCCCGCACCGGCAATCAGACCCATGTCAGCTAATTTTGGGGAACCATTTACAAATACAATATTGGAGGGCTTGATATCCCGATGAACCAAGCCTTTCCCGTGAAGATAGTGAAGTGCGTCAGCCAACTGGGCACCGATGTAAGCGCATTCATCAGCAGGCAAGGAACCGCGGGTGTTCAAATCCGATTGTAGCGTACGGGGAGAATAATCGGCTGAAGCAAAGGATTGGCCCACCACCTGATCATCGGCCAGTTCCATGACGTAATAAAAATAACCTTCCACTTCGTTACAACCAACGTGCAACACATCAATAAGACCAGGGTGTCCCCGGGAAACAGATTCGTATTGGCGAATCCCATTAAACTCACGCTGGTAAGGCCGTACGTCTTCGAAGAGGGACTTTTGTACGATTTTAATTGCCCGCCACGCTCCCGAAACGCTCCGCGCCAACCAAACCTGCCCATAACTGCCACGGGCAACCTCGATGACCAATTCGTAATCGGGAATATGAAAAGCCTTGCTCAAAACATTAAACCACCTGGCCAAACTATCGTTGCAACTTATAGAGAACTCACAACTTGCCCACAGTGGACTTTCTTCACCTCCTTGGTAAAAAATTAAAATACCGGCCTTTATTCACAAAGGGAAGGTTATTCACCTCTGGGAGATTTTTTGAAAATAAATTGCTAATAGATGTTAGATTTACATTCCCCAGAGGGTACCTATATATGACATGGGGGTATCCAATGATACAAAGCAAACTGAAACTGAGAATGGACAAGCCGACCATTGTGGATCGTCGCGTGTCTCAAAACCGAAACCAATCACTTGGCCAACTATGGTTCCGCCACATACGAGCCCGTCTGGAGGCCGAAGATCCGCCCTCCGGGCATTGTCCAACTCAGCCAGAACAGCAGACTTTCCCCTGGTGCTGAGTGTCCATAAATTTACCAGGAAGGCTACATTCGCATGAGGAATCCCGCAGTCATGGTTGGGTTATCAAAAGACTGCCCCCCTCCCCATTCCTCGTGCCTCTACCCGCAACCAGGGTCCCCTCGCCCGTCCGGGCAACCGGACGGGCGCCCCTTAACCCTGAGCGATCCCCGCCCCGGTGTGCCCTCGTCATCCGGCACACCGGGCGGGCGTTAACCCTTGGCCGTTGCCCAACGCATTGTGTTATGATGCAATCAACCCAAATGAAGCCTGAGCCTCCCTTGCTCGAAACCCGCAGTAGCCTGATCCAAAGGCTAAAAGTAACGATTAACGGGGAAAGCTGGGAGGAATTTTTCCAAACCTACTGGGAGTTGATCTATAATGTGGCCAGACGCTCGGGTCTATCTGAGGTCGACGCTCAGGATATCGTTCAGGAAACCGTTCTCAAGGTCCATAACAGCATGGACAATTTTGAATACAATCGTAAACGAGGTTCCTTCAAGGGCTGGTTGCGCACGGTGACCCGATCGAGACTGGCAGAACATTTCAAGAAACAGCAAAGGCGCCCGAATATCAGCCAACCTCTTGATGAATCAATCGAACTCATCAACGAGACAGCTGACCCCCAGGGGCCGGATCTCGAAAAAATTTGGGATGAAGAATGGCACCGCAACCTCATCCACGCGGCGCTTACCCGGACAAAAAAACTTACCACCCCGAAACAATTCCAGATTTTCAAGTGTCATTACATTGACGAATGGACCGTGAATGAAACCTGTAAAACCCTGGGAGTCAATGCCGCTCAGGTTTACATGGCCAAACAGCGCGTGGGTAAAATTTTCAGGGAAGCAGTTGAATCCTTCCAGGATCAGACCTAATTTAATCGACTCGCCAACCCGTTAAATAGCCAACACGGGAAAGAAGTTTACTCTTCTTCCATCCAATGGTGCTTCTTCCACGGACCTTCATCAAACTGGGCACCATAATAAACAATCCCAGTCGTTGAATCCAGAATGTGGGTCGGCGAACTGGAATGGAAAACAAACCTACCGATTTCAGATTTTTGCCCATCCTGAGAAGCTGCCTTGGCCTCGGGAACAATGGACTTGGGGGTTCTTGCGTCAGTACAGGCCAACAGGATTACTGCCCCCACTGCACCAACCAGTAAGCTTTTTTTATCGAGAGATTTCATGATGCAGAACAGCCTATCGATTGAGGCAGTCTCGTCAATTGCCAGACATTAACACGAAGAAAAATGGCACGCCCTAAGGGAGTCGAACCCCTAACCCCCAGATCCGTAATCTGGTGCTCTATCCAATTGAGCTAAGGGCGCAGCCGGAAGAACGAACCATTACCGCCTCTTTATTGCCCAATCAAGTCAATTCGCCGTATTCACTCTAACCAAAACCAAGTTCCACGCCGTTCTTCCACCAAAGAACGATACCTTCGGAAACAGAATTAACCCGTGAGAGAGCCATTCACATTAAAATGGCTTACTCCAGAAACTTCCGTTCGTTAAACCAGAACAATAAGTCTCTGGTCCAGGGATGCAGCTTACCGTGATCACGCCCTCCCAAGCCGATTCCGTGGCGTCCGTTTTCATAAACGTGCAGGGCCACCCTCACCCCCTGTTTCCTCAAGGCAGATGCAAAAAGAAGACTATTCTCGACGGGCACAACGCGGTCTTCCCATGTGTGCCAAACAAAACATGGAGGCGAGTTCTTTTTTATCTGCAACTCATTGGAAAGTAATTTCACCAGTTCCGCGGAAGGATTACTCCCCAACAGATTCCTTTTGGATCCCTGATGGGTAAACTGCCCGAGGGTAATGACCGGATAGCAAAGAATGGCCAAGTCCGGACGCGAACTAACTCGGTCCACTTTATCTCCCTTGTCATTGCCCATGTCAAAATGAGCAACGATCGTTGAAGCAAGATGCCCTCCTGCCGAGGAACCCATCACCCCAATTCTGGATGAATCAATTTTCCATGCGGCTGCATTCGCACGGACTGTGCGGATCGCACGCGAAACATCACCCAACATGATTGGATGCCGGTAACCGGCTGAACCCAATCTGTATTTAAGGACGAAACAATCTATCCCCTTGGCTATAAGCCAATCGGCATATCCCTTGCCCTCGTGACCGGCCAGCCCTCCATAACCTCCCCCCGGACAGATCACCATCGCCGCCCCAGTGGGTATTTTTGACCAATAAGGTTTAAGCGTGGGTATATCCTTGGGGCCAACCCCTTTCTGACCGGGCGCCTTCCCTTCCCAAAGCGGGAATTCAGTTTGTGGACGGTCTATTCCGCTGACCATCAATACCGTGAAAAGAAAGGTGAAAACAGTAATAAGCATGAAAGAATTCTACCACGAGAAGCTTCCTGTGCCTAGGCCCAGGCATTATTGAGAAACCCAACGAAATTACCGTGCATTACACCGGTAATATCAGACTCATTATAACCGCGCTGGGTCAACTTGGACGGCAACCTTCCTAAATCGGCAATGGTATCCAGATCACCCGGACTTTGTTCACGACCGTAACCCCCGTCCAAATCCGTGCCAATTCCTATGTGGTCTGCATTTCCCGCCAACTGGCAAATATGATCCATATGGTCAATCATATGCTCCAGCTTCACACCCGATTCTTCCGGGGTAGTCTTTCCTCGCTGCCAATCAGGAACCATCATCCAGGCATCCAAAGCTCCTCCGATGACTGCCCCGCGCTCGATAAGGCACTTTATCTGATCATCTGAAAACTGGCGGTCATTGGGAACCAAAGCCCGGCAGTTGTTGTGAGAAGCCCAAACTGGACCTTCAAAAATATCCATTGCCTCCCAAAAACTATCGTCGCAAAGATGAGTTGCATCAAGAATCATTCCCAGGCGGTCCATCTCCTTGAGAAGCTCACCTCCCCGAGCTCCAAGCCCCCCGGTGTGTGCCGTCCCCTGAGCATAGGTGCCCGGGCCATAATGGGATAAACCCACAGCCCGCAATCCCTGCAGATAAGACCGTTCCAACCGTTGTGGGGTGATGATAGAATCAGCCCCTTCCAAACTCAGAATATATCCGATGGGAGCGTCTTCCGGAGGACAATCAGTCCAAATCGCTGCTTGTTGGTTTAATGATTCGGCATCGGTTATCTGCAAAAGATGTCCATCTTCTTCCATAGTCCGGTACCATGCCAACTGCCCTTGAGTTTGCGCCCATGCCTGTTCGGGAGAATGCCATCCCTGTAGATTATTGGATGGTTTCACATACCGGGCAATTTGAGTCGCCACGCATAAGCCAATTTGGCCACGCCGCATATCCGGAAAAGCAACCGTTCCCTGTGCGCGATCCGTTTTATCAGTCTGCCCCTGCTCTCGCTCTCGAATTGTATGGACGTTTTCCCTGAGATCACGATTCCACTCCATAGCATTCATGGAGAGGTCCAAGTGGGCATCAAAGATCAACATGGCTATACGCCCAAACTGCGACGACGAGCGGCAATCTCCCAGAGGCCAATCGCTTTGCCATTCTGGACAACCCACGCATGGTCATGAAGCGCTACGGTCGGGCAAACATGAGCCGGCACACCATAACATGTATCCCCCACATCAAGACCTCCCGGCTTATCCAAACGCATTGTCAAATGTTCCTCGCTGTGCACTTCGGTCTCGGCTGATTCATAGCCTAATATGCGGACTCTTGGACTCGGTTTATCGGCCCCAACAGCCTTGTGGCCCAAATCGAAACAAACACGATTTTCGCCAAGACGACTTACTACCCTGGTCATCAATACCGCCGCACATTCAAAATCCATATCCGGCAAACCGTCCTCGTAACCAAAATCCCATAAAGTAGTCGTCCCAGGGCTACAGATGCGCTCAGGATGCTTTGCATGAATCGGGAAGGTGGGGGTTCCTCCGGCAACCAACTCCGGCACGGTCAACCCGGCAGATTCCAAGTCATCCTTAAAATTCAAAACAGACACAAAATCATTATCGCACTGTTCTGTGCGTTTCTTTAAATCCGGTTCGTGATTGTGGCCGTCATAGGCATGAATCCCTCCGGCCTCCATCCCCGGAGCTTTGACCACTGATTCATAAAGACTCCTTGCTTCATCGCCCGGTGTAATTCCGGTTCGATGCATCCCACAGTCCAAATCCACATAAACCACCAGTTTACGTGGTGCATCAGAAAACACTTCCCCAAGATTCTTCACAATCTTGGGGTTATCCACCACCGTTGCCCATCGGACTTTAGGATAACGATCCATTAGGAACCGTAGACGAACAACGTTGGGGCCAACCGGTTGATGCGCCAGCAAGATATCAGTCCCCCCGGATCCGGCCACCATTTCCGCCTCGGCAATTGTTGCGCATTTGAAACGCGAAATCCCCAAACTCAATTGCATGCCAATGAGTTCGGGTAATTTATGGGTTTTTACATGAGGGCGAAGCCGGTCTACATCCCCGGCGATTTCTATCATTTTCTGCAGATTTCCAATAATCCGCTCTGGATAGACCAACAAAGCCGGGGAAGGAATCTCCCCCTCGTTTTCAACTCGGTACCAGTCCATACTTGCCATTATTAGTCAGGGACAATCTCGAACACTGCTTCGATTTCAACGGCCATATTCCCCGGCAGAGACCCCATGCCGACCGCACTCCGTGAGCCAACTCCTTTTTCGGCACCAAACACTTCGCGCATCAACTCACTATAACCATTAATCACCTGCGGATGCTGTGAGAAATCCGGCTCAGCATTCACCATTCCAAAAGATTTCACCAGTCTCTCCACCTTGTCCAGGCTGCCAAATTTCAATTGAAGCGATGCCAGTATCGCCAAACCGGTCTGACGTGCAGCATCCTTGGCCGCATCCAAATCCAAATCCTTCCCAACGCGCCCGGTAATATAAGTCTGATCTTCCAGGAGAGGACCATGTCCCGAAACGTAAGCCAGATTGCCGTGAATCAAAACGGGCTGATATACCCCTCCCGGCTTGGGAGCAGGCGGAAGCAGCAAGCCTAACTCTGTTAATTTTTGTTCTGCAGTCATTAACTAAAATGGTACCGGTGGCTGGATTTGAACCAGCACGACTTTTAAAGGTCGGGGGATTTTAAGTCCCCTGTGTCTACCAATTCCACCACACCGGCGTTATTGTTTTTCTGGGGTTATTCTGAATACTCATGGTCAGCATCAGGCTACGAGTCTAGTTCTGGTCTAGTTTTACTTCCTGCAACTCTTAGCAGCAGCCTGAAACCCTTCAAAGCTGATAGGCATTCGAATACGACACTTCAGTCAAACGGACAAGGCCCGATTATTGGCCTTTCAACCTTAGATATAGGGGATAAGACCCCATAACCAAACCAAAACAAGGAAACCCTGAAAATGCATCAACTAAAAAGAGCCACGGAGCCGGAGGTTTATTCGCGAGATTCTAATCCAATCCACTCTTTAAATTTTGTTGATGGCGCCGCTAAGCAAAAGAAACCAGAAGAGGCGAAGCCTTCGTCTTTGTCTAGTTTCGGGCCAAGAACGGCGGTAACTACACCGATAATTTCTCCAGTGTCGGCAGCAATTAACGGACTACCGCTAGATCCAGATGCAATCGTGATGTTCGCAACAATTCTTTCTTGTCCATATTTGCTAGTTTGAGTTGTGGAAATAACACCCTCGGTGATTGCGTTCTGCGCAATTCCTTTACCCCCAAGGGAAGGGTTTCCGATTGTTATTATTTTTTCAGGTACCTTCATTTTTCGCCCACTCGCTACCGTGAGCCATTTTGTGGGTTTTTTTAAGCCATCAACTTTCAGCAATGCTACATCAGTTCTGTCATTAATAAATACAGGCTTTGCATTGTAGGTGCCTTTGTTCTCTCCCTCTCCAAAAATAACTTGAATCCTGCTTCCGCTCAAAACGTGAGCACACGTTAAAATCAATCCTTCATCAGAAATTAAAGCACCACTTCCGCTTACGGAACCGTTTAATCCCGATCTAATCTGGCATGCAACATCCTTGAGAATTCCGATAATTTTATTTTTGTCACCCCCTGAAAAAACTCCTTTCAAGCTGTGTTCTTGCACGGATGTTATAGGCGGGTTCCCTTTTATTTCTGGCAGTGAGATTAAATTGATAGAAGGCCTCGTCCATTCAGGAACGTTATTGTCATCCATTAGTTTTCCATCAGCTCCGAACGGATGCATAACCGTTGCAATTATGGCTTTTTCTGTGGTGCTTAGCTCGGCCCCATCCCCGTAAATAATTCGCATAGATTGTTTAGCCACGGTATTCAGCACTGCCTTCTGCACTTTCTCCAAGTGTTCCCACGCACTGTCTCCTGAAAGTGAAATATCAATCCCGTCATTACGACGATAATTTACATTCCGATCTTTGAATTTAGCCCCTATCCGCACGAAATCTGTTTCTACGCTCGAAGACGAAAAAGGCTCTTCCTTTTTACCAAAAATTACAGCTCCT
>JASLKQ010000093.1 GCA_030747505.1 Verrucomicrobiota bacterium
AGCAACGGGAACCAAAAAACCCGGCACGCTCCTTTGGGAATTTGAACCGGAAAAGACTTACTCCGGAACTTGGTCGTTTAGCCCAGCTATTGGCAGCGATGGAACCATATATTTGGGATCACCAGGAAATAAGTTCTATGCTCTGAATCCTGATGGCACCAAGAAATGGGAATATGTAACGGGAGGATGGGTTAGTAGGTCGCCTGCCCTTGGTGGTGATGGCACCATCTATTTTGGGTCAGTTGACAAAAAGGTTTATGCCTTAAATCCCGATGGCACCAAGAAATGGGAGTTTATAACAGGAGGTTATGTAGCCTCTTCTCCCTCTATTGGTTCTGATGGAACCGTTTATGTGGGGTCGGCTGACTGTAAGGTTTATGCCTTAAATCCCGATGGAACTAAGAAATGGGAATTTGTAACCGGCCCAGCCCAAGACGCCGTAAGCTCGACCCCAGCAATAGGGGCAGATGGCACGATCTATTTTGGGTCAGATGACAAAAAGATTTATTCTATCAATCCCAATGGCACTAAGAAATGGGAATTTGTAACGGGAGGTAGGGTCCGGTCTTCTCTCGCCATCGGCTCTGATGAGACCATTTATGTGGGAGGTGATAAGAAGCTCTACGCTTTCAACCCAGATGGCACCAAGAAATGGGAATTTGTAGCGGGAGATTATTTAAGGACTCCCGCCATTGGCCCGGATGACACCATTTATGTGGGATCAAGCTCAAATGATAAGAAGCTTTACGCTATCAACCCAGACGGCACCAAGAAATGGGAATTCTTGACCGGAAGTTGGCTAGGCGAGTCCCCTGCCGTAGGCTCTGATGGCGTAGTTTACATAGGGTCAGAGCAAAACAAACTCTATGCTATCAACCCCGATGGAACCAGGAAATGGGAATATTCTACGCAATCAGGAGCAGTCGAGGGATCACCAACTATTGGTGCTGATGGAACCCTTTACATGAATTCAAGCTTCGGCCCCCATAAACTTTATGCCATTGTTTCCAGTAGCCCCGGCTTGGCCAATAGCCCCTGGCCTAAACTTGGTCAAAACAACCAGAACACCGGCCGGAAGATGAATTAAGCTTTAGGCCAGCTGCGAAATACGGGTGATCAGGCACACGGTGATGGTTGCGACCAAGCCTAGTTCTATCAGGTCGGTGTTAAAGGACGAATCGGTTTGTTTGGGTTTCATGATTTAACATATCACACGTTGTTGTAACTGCAATGGGTGGAATGGGTAAATTCGATCCTTCGCGTGGTCTTCATAATGCGTTAACTGAATCTGGCAGTGACCCATTGCACAGGCCCCTAAAATCGATTACCTTCACGCTATCACGATGAAATGAAAATAACCCATTTTTCCCTCCTATATGGCATCCTTTCACTGCCCTTGGCAGGGGCCAATAATCCGCCGCCACCCAAGGTGCCCAAGCTGGATATCCGATTGGTGCATCAAGGGTATAAGACGAACCCGGAAAATTTTGTGGTGGTCTGTAATTCGGCTGCCATGGCTATTGCCCGCTATTACCCCAAGCGCACCTTCAAGCCCATCCTCATTCCCAAGGCCGATAATGGTTTTCCCGTAAAACTGGATCGTCAAGGACCCAAGGGTGAATCGCAGGTGATGCTCAGTATCAGTGATGGTTATGTCTGGAACCAGATTGCCTATCAGTTTGCCCATGAATTCACCCATATCCTGATTAATGAAGGTCAACCGGGTGCGGGTCCCAATCACTGGATCAATGAAGCCTTTTGTGAAGTGGCCTCTTATCAGGCCCTCAAGCAGATGGCCAAGGACTGGGAAAGTCATCCGCCTTACCCCAACTGGAAGGGATATGCCAAGCATCACAATTCCTACGCCGATAAATATCTGGGCAAGGAAAAGGCCCGACCTGAAGGCATGGAATTTAAGGTGTGGTTCAGGAAAAATGAAGCCGCCCTGCGCCTGGGCAAGCGTCATCCCAAGTACGGCCTCTACAAGTATCCGGCCTACCAGTTTTATCAAATTATCAAGGAAGACCCCTCTCAACTGGGTGCCTTGGCGTATTTAAACTATGGGCTCACCCATTCAGGTATCAGTACCAAGGAATATCTGGTGCGCTGGAAATATGTTTTGCCGCCGGGCCATAAATCCTTTGCCGATAAGGTAGCCGACGTGTTTGGATACTCCCTGCCGAACTAGACAGGTGTATGCAAAACAAAAAACCCATTATCATTATTTCAATCCTGTGCGTGATCGCACTGGCTTTGGGTTATTGGTATGGGATGCCGAAGGAAGGTTCAGGTCATGGAGAAGGCAATATCAGTGATGACAGTAAAGGCCCCTCGACTACATCTTTACCTCCAACCAAAACATCTGTCCCTCACCCTCAAAAAATGATTTTTCGGATGCAATCTTCGGTGCCAACAGATTTAGCATGGTACCGCGATTCAAAAAAAATTGTGGCTGCCGGTAACGGTTCAAATGAATTATGTGTTTGGGATCTTCAGGAATCGAAAATCATCATGTCAAAAGAGGGATTCGGCCAATCCGTCGCCATTGGTCCTCCTCCTCACAACTTGTTGTATACTTTTACCAAGAAGGGTGAGCTTGTAGCATTGCACCCTGTAACAGGCGAAACTTCCCTGAGGCTGCTTCAATTTCAAGAACCCAGAAGACTTCGCATCAGTTCAGATTATAAGTGGTTAGCAGTATCGACGAGGAGAACCATGTTTTTATATGACTTGAATAAAATTGGAACGACTCCGGCAACATCCATGAAGATGCATCGGCCGGCATGGATTGAGCGGTTTGGGTTCTCGCCTGATGGAACACGACTAGCGATCACTCACCAATATATCGGAAGATTTGAATGTTGGGATTTACGGCAACTGAAGGTTGCTTACAGCAAGGTCATAGGCAAACACCTCGGTTGCAGCCATTTTAGCCCAGATGGCCGGTTTTTAATTACTCCTTCAATCCCAACGGGAGTAATTCATGTTTTGAAAGTTGAAAGCGGTGAGGAGATTGGAAAATTGATTGGGCATGCAGGAGGAGTGTCTAGTGTAGACTTCACAAAAAACGGTCATTACATGGTTTCTTGCGGTGATATATATTCACAAGGGAAAAAATCAGATGGCACCATAAGAATTTGGGATTTTAAGAAGGGGGTTCAACTGAAATCTTGGAAGGCAAATCAAACACGTGGAACACTGATTGTGAAGATTAGTCCGAACGAAAAACTGCTAGCGTCTTGCAGCAGGGACGGCACTGTGAAAGTTTGGGGTTGGAATCCAAGAAATTAGCAATAGAGAATTGGCCTGTGAGAATAGGTGGTGGCGTAAAGGCGCTCTACGAGTTTGAGAAGGTGAAGCCTTAACGCCAGTGAAGTCCAAGATACGATTGCAACTGTGCTTGTAAGGAGGAGATGCGCTGCTGAAGGGCATTTACCTGGCGCATGTGGTTCTGGTATCCCTGAGGTGAAAAGCGAATGACCCGGGCACGGTAATACAGTGCGGCCAGCTGTTGCTGGGCCTGATAAATCTGGATGCGAAGGTTCCACACGGTGTTATCAGCTCCATGCCAGTAATAGGGCGTGCCCGCCTGAGCCTGGACCTGCGGGACAGTCGGGAAGAGAAATCCAAGTGTGATCAGGAAAATGATTTTGGCAGCGTGTTTCATGGCTCGTAAGTTTTCCCATAGTACCCACGGGCCACGTAGTTTCTGTCAGTTATAGGTAATTATTTTTCAGCCTCACCGAGGGCCTTGATTTCCTCCTCAAAAAGCGGCATCACCCGGCTTTTGGCCAGATAAACCTCATTGTCACTTACCTCCAGTAGGTTTGCGACTTCCTTCACCGGCATACCCTTGATGCAGTGGGCCAGAAAGATCTGGTAAGGCTTGGGTTTTACCTTGTCCTTCAGCCGGGTCAGGGCCAGATGCATTGCGTGCTTCCGGTCTTCGGCTTCCCAGATGGCCTCCCAGTCGCTGGTGGGATCAGGGATTTCTCTGGCCGGTTCATCGGGGTCTTCATTCCAGAAGGAGGGGAGTTCAGGAAGTTTGTTGGCTTTGCGGTAATGGTTGGCAACCTGCTGCTTGGTGATCAGGCATAGCCAGTTGCGGAAACGGCCCCGGTTGGGATCATACTCAAATTTTTTGATACTCTTGGATACCTTAAGAAAAGTCTCCTGCACCACGTCTTCTGCATCGGCTTCAGCCAAGCCGGCCTTGCGCGCTACACTGTAGACCAGCTTCCAGTAAAGTTCATAAAACTCGGACCAACTGCGGGTATCCGAATTGGTTTGGCGCAACCGGTTGATCAGTGTCTTGCGGGTGCTCGAAGGGTCCATGCTTGAAATTAAACCTAACTGTTCGGCTTTTGGCCAGTGTTACCGTAACATAAAAAAAGGCACCCTGTTATCAGAGTGCCCTTGTTTTCCATTAAGGATAGTTAAGCTTACTTCTTGGCGAGCGTTTTGCCAGCCTTGATCCAACCGGCGATACCGGCAGACAGGTGCTTCACGTTCTTGAATCCAAGAGCTTCAGCAGCAGAAGCACCACGCTTGTAGGCGCTGCACTTGGGTCCACCGCAGTAGGCCACCACGAGGGTGTCTTTGCCAACCTTGGAGAGTTGCTTGGCTAGTGCGTCCTTGTTGCTGAAGGAAACTGCACCAGGGATGTGTCCGCGCTTGCTGAAGGACTTGGCGCCATTCACGTCGATCACAGCCACTTTGCCGGCCTTGATGGCCTTCTCGAGGTCAGTAATGGAGATATCCGGGTATTCGCCGGCCTGTACGTTCACCGCAAAGATTACGGCGATAAGAGCAATGATTTTTTTCATATAGTCTGTGTAATAGTTTATTAAATCCCGACAGGCCGGAGCTCGGCGGGAATAGTCATTGGACTGAGGGGGTAAGCCTAACTATTCATGCTTTTTTCGCAACTATTTTTGTCTTTGCGTGCTCAATAGCCCTGTCATATTGGGTTCATGGGACACGCAACATATAGAGTAGGCGATCTGGAGGCGGTGATTGGAGACAATGCCGCCCATGAAAATCACCGGGCCGGCTATAACGGTCTCTGGAGTCTCCGTCATAAAAAGAGTACCCGCAGTATCTTTGTGCCGGGGATTGCCGGGCTCAATCTGGAGCATGTGTTTAATGGAGAGACTGAGTTTGGAGGGCGAAACATCTTTTTTGAACCGCGCACCTCTCCCATGACCTTCCGCAAAGTCAATGCTACCACTGCCGAGCTGCACCAGCCGCCCACGCCCAATTTCCATATGGAAAGCTGGACGACCTTCACTCTGAAGGCTCCACACTACATAGACATGGAGTTTCGTTGTATTCCGCGCCAACACGTGCATGAGCGGGGTTGGTTCGGTCTCTTCTGGGCCAGCTATATTAATGGACCCTCTGATAAGAGTATTTACTTCAAGGGTGGTTGGCGCCCCAAGGAGGATATCTGGATGCAGCTCTGTACCCAACAGCATGATGATGAAAGCACGGTGTTGGCCCAGGGCGATGACTTTAAGCTGAGCTGGCAGGAAGGCAGCCGGGATGCACTCTTTAAGAACTACTCGCGCATGCGCTATTCACGACCCTTTTACTACGGCAACTTTGAGGATCTGGTTTATATCCTGATATTTGAAAAACCTGAAGGCATTCGCCTGACCCATTCACCCAGTGGCGGTGGTTTTAATGAGGATTTTAACACCACCAACCCTGCTTGGGATTGGCAATTTATTGTGCCCAAGTATGAGGTGAATAAAGAATACAAATACCGCGCGCGCGCAGTACTGCGTCCAAAATGTTCGCGGGAAGAAATTCTGAAGGAAGTGGATAGCTGGTTGAGAGATTAACTCAACCCGCAGTTTTTCTTGGCCCGGTCCAGCACTGTTGAAGCCAGCGCGCGCGCTTTCTCGGCACTCTCCCTTAAAACCTGATTCACGTAATCAAGGTTGTCTTCCAGTTCAGCACGCTTGGCCCGTGCCTCAGTAAAATATTCCCAGTAATGTTCAAAGAGAGTTTTCTTTAAGTCCCCGTAGCCCAGACCGCCTTCGCGCAATTTATTTTCCGTCTCACTGGCCACTTTCTCAGTCGCAAAAAGTTTGAGTAGTTGAATGGCGATATTTTTGTCCGCATCCGGTTTGGGCTCTTCGGGAGGGCGGCTATCCATCACCAGGCGCATCACTTTTTTGCGCAACGGTTTTTCGTCTCCAAAAATCTCAATCGTATTATCGTAGCTCTTACTCATCTTCTGGCCGTCAGTGCCGGGCACCGCGGCCACCTCACCGCGGATACGCGGTTCTGGGATTACAAAGGTTTCCCCGTAGGTCTGATTGAATTTACCGGCAATATCGCGTGTGACTTCTACATGTTGTTTCTGGTCCTTGCCTACCGGTACAACATTGGAGTCATAAATCAGGATGTCTGAAGCCATCAGGACCGGGTAGGCAAAGAGCCCATGATTGGGTTTGAGACCTTTGGCCAGTTTGTCTTTATAACTGTGACAATTCTCCAGCATTGGCATGGGGGTTAATGTGGTGAGTAGCCACGTCAGTTCAGTTACTTCAGGCACATCGCTTTGCTTGAAAAAGACCGATTTAGCCGGGTCCAGCCCGCACGCCAGAAAGTCCAGTGCCACATCCTGTGTGTTTTTACGACGTACTTCTGCGTCAAACACCGAGGTCATCGAGTGGTAATCAGCAATAAAATAGTAGGCCTCCCCTTCTTCCTGCAGCTCAATAGCCGGCCCCATCATGCCGAAGTAGTTGCCGACATGAAGTGCGCCTGAAGGTTGGATGCCAGAGAGAATCCGCATGGACGAGGAACCTAGCAAGGGCAGGGCGGGCATTCAAGTGTGGTGAGCAAATCTGACTTTTAATTTCAGTTTTACATGATATAGGTCCAACGTCTGCCGGGGACAAAGTGTCATGGGCACGGGGCAGACTGTTGGGGGGGAGTCAGAAAAAGAGTGCAAACCAATTTGTTATTGGCCGAAGTGGCTGCATCAACACCGTACGCTCAATATCTGCTACTGGGAGTAATGATTGTCTTGGCAGTGGGTTTTGCCTGTGGGCCACTGATTCTTTCGGCGATTCTTGCTCCAAAAAAACCCGGCGAGATCAAGGAATCCACCTTTGAGTGCGGGCTGGAGGCCAAGGGGGATCCGTGGGTTCAGTTCAAGGTGCAGTACTATCTGTATGCACTGGCATTCGTGATTTTTGACATTGAAGCTGTGTTTCTCTACCCGTGGGCGGTGGCGTTCACGGATCTATCCTTTGGAGCGTTCATGGCCATGGCCATCTTTATCATCCTACTGGCCGAGAGTTTAATTTATTTATGGTTGAAAGGAGTGCTGAGCTGGAAATGACGGTACAAAATACATCGCCGGGCATGGACCTCAATGACCTGAGTTCTGCTGAGCTGGAACGGGCCGGGGTGATCGTGACGCGGGCAGATTTTTTATACAATTGGGCCCGTGGCAATTCAGTCTGGCCTCTGACCTTTGGGCTTGCTTGTTGCGCCATTGAGATGATCGCCGCGGCGACCTCCCGCTTTGACATGTCGCGGTTTGGTTCCGAGGTGTTTCGACCTACCCCCAGACAGGCGGACCTGATGATTGTTTCAGGCACCGTGACCAAGAAAATGGCGCCACAGGTTGTGCGTATTTACAACCAGATGCCCGAACCCAAGTGGATTATTGCCATGGGTGCCTGTGCAATTTCCGGAGGTCCCTTCAAGCACGGCTATAATGTGCTCAAGGGAATTGACCGGTATCTTCCGGTGGATGTTTATTTGCCCGGCTGTCCTCCACGACCTGAGGCGGTGTTGCAGTCGCTCAACTATTTGCAGGAGAAAATCAAGAAACAGGATATCAAGGCCGATCCCGCCTTCACAAAAGGGCGTCGTCAGTATCCGGTGCCTGAATTTACCGGCAAGGACCTCGAACCTCCCTACAATCCTGAAGTATGGTCTCCACCTGAAAATCCAAACGGCGAGCCAGTAGTGCCCCCCAAGACAACTGCTGCATGAGTGAGCTATCGCACGAGCCTTTGTTGAAGGAATTTCCTGATGCGCACTGGGATGAGGCTGCGTGTGCGGTGATTGCGCCTGAAGGTGAGGCGCGAGTGATGGCAGAATGGTTGCTTGAGCAGGGCGTCGATTACTGCAGCAACGTGACAGGTGTCGATTACCTTGAGAGTGAGGTTAAGGAGAAGATTACCAATGATGCCGGGGAAGAGGAAACCGTTACCCGTACTGAGCCCGGGCGTATTGATGTGGTGTATCATTTGTACTCGATGAAGAATCAAACAGGCCCCCTGGTAATCAAGCAAAGAACCGGCCGGGAGAATTCCCAAGCTGAATCCCTAACGCCGGTATGGCGTAGCTGCGAGTTGCAGGAGCGTGAGGTGTTTGATTTGTTTGGGGTGGATTTCAAGGGGCACCCTGACCAGCGGCGAATCCTGATGTGGGATGAGTTTGAGGAGCACCCGATGCGGAAGGATTATACTGAGCCATTTGATTACGAGTGGGAGCCCACCCCGCATGATGAAATTCTGGAGAAACATAAAAAAGGAAAGGTGATTGTTTGAGCACTGTGGTTGCCCCCAACTATGAGCTTATTGAGCAGGAGGGTCTGGAGACCAGCCTGTTGGAGGTTTCCATGGGGCCGCATCACCCCAGTACCCACGGAGTATTCCGGATGGATGTGAAGCTGGATGGCGAGAATGTGGTGGACCTGAAGCCCGTGTTTGGCTACCTGCACCGCAATCACGAGAAGCTTGCTGAGAACATGAGTTATCTCGCCAATATGCCATTCACCGATCGGCTCGATTATTTTAACAGCATGACCAACAACTGGGCTTACGCCTTGGCCGCTGAACAACTGGTGGAAATTGAAGTGCCTGAGCGTGCGGAATATTTGCGCGTGATCATGGCTGAACTCACGCGGTTGGTGAACCATGTTTCACTGGTTGGTTTTTTTGTGAATGACCTTGGCGCATTGGGAACGCCGCTATTGTACGCCTTCCGTGAGCGCGAAAAGATTCTCGATCTCTTTGAGCAGGCCAGTGGTGCACGCATGATGTGCAACTACTTCCGTTTTGGTGGGTTGCGTTGCGATGTGCCAGAAGGCTGGCTGGCTCAGGCGCGCGAAGTGGTTGATCAGTTCCCCAGGTTTCTCGATGAGTACGAAAAACTCCTTTGCGAAAATGAAATTATCTTAAGCCGCACACAGGGGATCGGTAAGCTTTCGCGCGAATTGGCTGTTAGTGCCGGGATTACTGGTCCCATGCTGCGGGCCAGTGGGGTGGCCTATGATCTGCGCAAGGTGGACGCCTACGGCATTTACGATCGTTTCAAGTTTCGCGTTCCCTATGGTGAAGAGGGCGACTGTTACGATCGTTTCATGGTGCGGATGCTGGAGATGCGTGAAAGTTTGCAGATTCTTAAACAGGCGTTGGACAATATTCCTGAAGGGGAGATTATGGGCAAGGCACCGCGTGTGTTTAAGCCCAAGCCCGCGGAGGTCTATGGTCGCATAGAAGGACCAAAAGGGGAGCTGGGATTTTATCTGATCGCTGATGGAACGCCCAAGCCCTACCGCTACCGGGTGCGTCCTCCTTCGTTTATCAACCTCACGGTGTTGCGCGATATGTGTCTCGGTCAAAAAATTGCTGATGCTGTCGTTATTCTCGGTAGCATCGACATCGTATTAGGAGAGGTGGATCGATGAGCTTTCCGGGAGGCGGTATTTTCAGTGGGATGGCGGTGACACTGCGTAACTTTGTTGGTTCTTATTTTGATCCAGACCGGTTAACCACCAATGATTACTCTTGGCGTCCCGTTGGGAAACTCCCGCAAAGCGCCGGCGAATACCCCAAAGAGGGGGGCGAGCAGTTGAGTGATACCACCACTGTCACCAATTACAGCCGGAATTTTCCCATGTTGTTGCACGATGGCGGTGTCAGCCCAATGGATACCATCCGCTGTGTCGCCTGCCAGATCTGCGAACGCGAATGTCCGCCCCAATGTATTTATATTGAAAAGGCGTATGACGAAAATGGTAAATCCATCAAGAGTCCTGAAAAGTTTGATATTGATGTATCGGTTTGCATGAGTTGCCAAATCTGTGTGGAGGTCTGTCCTTTTGATGCCATTGTGATGAATAGCCAGTTTGAGCTCAGCTCCCCTGATCGCTTTGGAGGGCTGTTGTTGCGCCGCGATGATTTACTCAAGAGTAACGACTACTATCACCGGATTCACCCTGAGGAAGCCGCGGCGCGTGACCAAAGGATGGCAGAGGAAAAGGCCGCCAAGGAAGCCAAGAAAAAGGCCACTGCAGAGGCCGCCAAAAAGAAGGCAGAGGAAAAAGCCAGGGCCGAAGCTGAAGCCAAGGCGCAGGAAGAGAGCCCAGGCAATGAGGAGACCTCTTAGATGACGCTGGAATTAATTATAGATATCCTCATTGCAACAGTGCCTTTATTGGTAATTTTCCCGTCGCTCTTTGCCTTTACCACCTGGTTGGAGCGTAAGGCACTCGCACGCATCCAGAACCGTCGAGGGCCGAACAAGGTCGGGGTTCCCTGTACGCGTATTAGTCTCTTTGGATTGGGCCAACCGGCTGCTGACGGCATCAAGATGTTGTTTAAGGAAGACATTGTTCCCGGCGGTGCTGATCGGTTGTTTCACCTGTTTGCTCCCATTCTTGCACTCATTCCCGCAATGCTGGTTTTGTGCTTTCTTCCACTTGAGTTCCCGTGGAGTGGGTTTATGTCCGCGAAGTCCAGCGTTCAGGCTTTTTTGTTGGATTCTGCAGTCATTTTCTTTTTTGCCATCACCGGTCTTAACACGCTGGCGGTGTTCATGGCTGGGTGGGCTTCTCGCAACAAGTATTCGTTGCTTGGCGGTATGCGGGCCATTGCCCAGATGGTCAGCTACGAACTTCCGCTGGTGCTTTCGGCTGTTGTTGTTGTGATGCATGTTGGGAGTTTAAATGCTGCGGAGATTGCCGATGCACAAGGGGGTTGGAAGTGGTACGTATTCACCCCATGGGGTTTGGCGGCCTTTGTGATTTTCTTTATTTCAGCGCTGGCGGAAACCAACCGCTCGCCCTTCGACCTTCCGGAGGCCGAGAGTGAGCTGATTGCCGGTTACTTTACCGAGTATAGTGGATTCAAGTTTGCCCTGTTTTTTCTCGGCGAATACATCTCCATGTTTGCCATCAGTGGATTGGCGGTTGTGTTGTTCCTTGGTGGAGGCGGAGGGCCGGGAGTGGAGACGCTGCCATGGCTTGCGGCTGTTTGGTTTCTGGCAAAAATATTCGCCCTTATTTTTGTCATGATTTGGCTGCGGGGAACACTGCCTCGACTCCGTGTGGATCAACTGATGGGTTTTGCATGGAAGTTTCTGCTGC
>JASLKQ010000094.1 GCA_030747505.1 Verrucomicrobiota bacterium
GGAAAGCGTGCGTAGGTTAACCCCTACCGCGGGTTCGAATCCCGCCCCCTCCGCCATTTGCACTTCTGATAAAGGGGTGTCTTTTTTCATCTGCTTTCACTCTAGTGCAAATACCTGCATATATCAATGTCCTTTGGGGCTTCAGAGAACGATTAGAGTTTTGCACTGATCTGCACAAAAGGGAAAAATAGCCGTTGGACTTTTGGTGGACCTGTCAAAACCGTTGGACTTTTGGTGGACCAAACACCACCACGGGGGGGGTACCACCCCCCAACGAGGGCTGCTTGTATATACACCCCCTCTTTTTTTGCGGAGTGATTTAAAAAGGGGGGGAATCTCCTCGGCCGGAGCTAGCTATTGTGCTCGCCTTTACTTGGCTTTGCATTAATTGATTGCCAATGAATATGGCCGCAATACTTACACTTGAACTCTCTTTTCGCGTTCCAGTCTATCGTTTTCATCGCCTTCAAGTTTAGATGGTGCAACCTAGTATTACCTTCTGTTGAGCCTGTCTTTCTCATTGCCAAAAGACGTTTGCATTTACGGCATCTCAAACCAAAGACAAGGCAAACTAAACAGAAAACAACAAAAAGACCGGCGAACCAAATCAGGCCTTCCAATTCCTGAAACAGAGTATCGACGTCCATCTTGCTGTAACCCTACCGCCCCAAACCCGAATGGCGAGTCTGAAACTGCTCGGCCTTTTTATTTCTCGGACCAATGCCCAACCTTTCAAATCACCACTATCGGTACGGGTCAGCCGGAACGCCTTCACCACAAAAATACATCATTCCTAAAACCACAATAAATCCCACGAACACAACGGTCCGCCAAATCTTTTCCCACGTAGACGCATTGTCCCACTTTATTTTCATGGGACTCCTCCGCTTCCGTCGTGGTCTTTTCTTTGGTTCGTCTGAATCTTCCACACCCCCACGTTACCGCCCCGAACCCGAATGGCGAGTCTGAATCACCTCGGGGTTGTTAAATAAAAACCTTTTCCCCTGAAATAATAGAGGCTAGCCCAAGAATAATAAACACCACCGACGCTAACACCCATACTATAAGTCTCCACCAAAAACCAAACGAAGATTCGTCGCGAAGATAATATTTTTTACGACTGTAAATTCTGCCTGTCTTATAGGCGTTAAAATTGATTAAAAGCCCTACGACGCCTAAAATTATTGCTCCGATTGATACGACACGTTCTTCCACACCCCCACGCTACCGCCCCGCACCCGAATGGCGAGCTAGAATCACCTCGGGGGTTTTCATCACGGAACTCAAAGAAAAATCGAGATGACATTACAACCCGTTAAGTAGCTAAATATGTATAGGGCAACAAGGATAGCGCCACCACAAAACCACATTTTTAGTTGGATATACCAGCTTTCCCAAAAACCTAGTTTGTCTCCAGTTATCCAGCCACATTGTTTGCACCGTTGTTTATCTTCAAAATCTTCCAATGTGTAATGTCCGTAAGGGCAGCTCGTTGACGCATAATCTTCCTTTTCAGATGAGGGTTGCCTATGCTCGTTCACGATAAATTGAGACGTTCCCGCAATTTTTGAGCTTCGATTTTAGCATCGCAGGGTCAATCGAAGAGACTATAAGAACCACTGTTGCGACCCAACGGCCCTTCACACGATTTATAGCAACCCGCCATTAATACGAGGCAAATCAAGAGGAGGAGTTTCTTCATGCCCCCACGTTACCGCCCCGAACCCGAATGGCGAGTCTGAATTTGCTCGGCCTTTTTTTTGTCATTCAACCCCAAACCCTTTCAACGCGCCTCTGCTGGCCATCAATTTAAAAATCGAAATCCAGACGGGTAATAGTGCGAGCAACGTTCCGGTGAAAATACTCAAAACAATCAGTAACTCGAACAAGGTAAACGCTTTATGATTCTTCATTTTGATTTTGTCCACTGCTGTGCTTCCCACACTACCGCCCCGAACCCGAATGGCGAGTCTGAATCTGCTCGGGGGTTTTTAGCCGTACCAGTTAAAGAGAAGCGTACCAAACCCAAACGCCAAGGCCAATTGCGATGAAGAAAATAAGAACCGCTATGCAACCCGCGTTTGAGAGTGTAGGTAATCCCTGCGCGCGGCGTTCGGGGCACTCCGCTTCTTCGCCTTCTTTAACCCAGAACCATTTATCACGCCAACCCATACCCCACGCTACCGCCCTGAACCCGAATTTCCAGCTTAACTGAATTATAAACTTCAGTGAATTTTATAGTGGGTGCTGTCTTGCGTGGGAATCCTGCCGGAGGTTAGGGTCGGTTAGTGACTGATCCTCAAAAACCCGATCCGAATGCGCCTTGGTGTCCGAAATGCGAAGGGCATACCGAGACGGAATGGGTGCAGGCAGGAGATAGTGGCCGAAATGTACATCAGTGCGTCAGTTGCGGTTGGACAGCTTTTGAAGTAGGGAAACTGAAAGCCAAAACATCAGCCGCCGCCACGAACATTTTTTTCCTCACTTTGATCCTGTTCCCAATTTTGGTTGTGGTTGGTATTGTTACAGGGAATTGGTACGGCTCTTTGGTTGGCTTGGTTGCTGTTAGTTTTCTAGCTTTGTTCATATATCATTTTACGGTGCGTCAGCCGGCTAAAATAAGAGAAAGATGGTTGGTATGGGCCAAGGAACGGGGCTGGAAAGAAGAGAAACCTAAAGGGAAGTAGCTCACCCACACCAAAATTGATTCAGACTCGCCATTCGGGTTCGGGGCGGTAACGTGGGGGTATGATAGATCAGCAGGACGAACTCAGGCCGTGTCCGTCATGCGGTGAAGAAGTTCGCCGTCACGCCATGACTTGTCCCAAGTGCGGCCAAAAGCTGTCGGGTCTGGAAAAGGTGCTGCGGGTTGCGCTGCGGGATGCGTGGTTTAATGGCGTCGGCGTGTTTTGGATAAACATGAAGTGGTTGTTTTGGACTATCGTGATAGGGGGCATCGTTATCCTTTTGCTCAACAACAACCCATTCGACATCCCGTCTGATTATTTTGACAATAAGCAGCAAGAAACGCCAATAAATAGGGCGAGGTGATTTCTCACCCCGACCGTGTTCCCCTAACCGTTAGATTAGGATGCTGTGATTTTGCAGAACGCTGCGCCGTGACGCACTCCCACATCAAGCAACCAACTCACGTGAGCTCTGATAAGCTCGCGAGAAGGCTGTTAAGTGCCAAACGCCCTAATTCCCCGACTATGGCTGAAAGGAGTCGGCCTCGGGCCCCGGGAACAGTGCGCCCGTCACTCCTATGGTCTTTATGACAACCACCCAAAATCCCACAAACAGAGCGGTTCGCCATATTTTACCCCATGTCGTTATTTCAGACGGAGCACTGCGCCATAATTTAACGAGCCAAAAGTTATTTAACCATTTGCGCATTCTATATTTTTCCAGCCTACGACCAACCAGTACTCGTAAATTAAAATTCCTCCAACTCGTTACCCGTGTTCAACCGTTGCTTCCTTGTACACCGGGGAGGATTAGTCGCTGATTTTGCAATTCGGCAACGCCTTCTGCAACTCAGTCGTATCCGTTATTTGAGTGTGGCCCAAGTGAAGTTTTTCGAGCTGTTTGCACTTGGCCAGCTCCTTGAGGCCCGCTTCCGTGATTCGGGTGTAGCGTAAGTTAAGGTCGGTGAGGTTCTTCAGCTTGGCCAACTCCTTGAGTCCTGCGTCAGTGATTTTGGTGCCACCCAAATTCAGGTAGTAGAGGTGCTTGAGTTTGACCACCTCTTTGAGGCCCGCGTCGGTGATTTTGGTATCCCATAACCCGAGGCCTCTTAGTTTCGGTAGCTTGATCACCTCCTTAAGCCACTCGTCGGTGATTTTGGTGTGAGACAAGGAAAGCTTCTCTAACTGCTTCAGCTTGGCCACTTCCTTGACACCTTCATTCGTTATGCTGGAGTGGATAAACTCGAGGTTCTTTACCCGTTTTATATCCGCCTCAGTGAGTTCGCCTGTGTGTTTTCTGATTTGCCTGCGAATCTCCTTCTCAACAATGGGGTCGGCAATCTCGACACTCTTGAATGAAGCTTGCACATTCTTCGTGGGACCCCAATCCTCTGATTTCGTCGGCCATTCTTCATCGCCACTGTAAGTATCCTCAGCGTTCAAGGCCATGAATCCAATAACCAAGCCAGTTCCAATGCCCGCGACCACGGGAAGGATTACGAACACAGTCACCAGCGTCCACAGGGCAACCTTGATTGATTTGAGTTGCTTGAGATCTAGATCTAATAGCCTATCGTTGGACTTGCCTGAAGTTTCCATTGGTTTATCTGAATCTTCCACACCACGGTACGGCTCCGAACCCGAAGGGCGAGTCTGAATCACCTCGGCATTTTTTACTATTTACCTGGATTATAGTCATCCATCTCAACTGAATCAGTGGCCCAGCCGGTGTGCTCGTCGGGCGGTTGCTCGCCACCGCTGGTCAAGGCCATGAATCCAATGACCAAGCCAGTCCCAATGCCCGCAACCACGGGAATGATCACGAACACCGTCACCAGCGTCCACAAGGCAACCTTGATTGATTTGAGTTGCTTGAGGGCCAATGCTTCGTTGTTGGGCTTGTCTGCATCTTTCACTCCTCAATTATATCGCCCTGAACCCGGATTCCCAGCTTGAATTAATATAAACTTCAGTTAATTTTATAATTGGTGAGCCTTGCGTGGGAATCCCGCCGGAGGTTAGGGTTGGTGTTAGTGGCCGATCCTGAAAAACCCAATGTTTTCTTTATTGCCATGATCTAACCAAGGCTCAAATTGACAAACTCCAGAAGGCGTTGCCGAACCGCAAAATCTACAGCAACGCCACGAAGTAACCGCCCTTATTCTTCCCCGTGAAAGTCCTTGAGCGCATTTGATGAATGCCCCCTTGCCATGAGGTGGCCAATCGTTAGCCTCAATGGCATGAAGAAGCTTCTATTGATATGTGCGGTGGCGTAAGGTGCGGGTGTGAACCTCCCCTTGATGTGGCCGGAATCCAACTATGATGGTCCAGAGTGGGTGATGGGACTCGTAATCATCATTATGGGGGTTATGGTGCGCTATCATTTTAAGATAAAGGAAGCTAAGGAGAAGGAGATGAATAAAGGATTCTGGACCAGTGGGAGGAATCTCCAAAAGAACTTAATGATACAATAATGAAGAAGGGGGCGGCAATCCCCCTATTCCTCCCCGTGAAACTCCTTGAGGGCTTTTGATTCAGACTCGCCACTCCGGTTCGGGTGGCAAGATATAGGAGTGGACGACGAAACGAAGAATAGACCACGTTGAATGACTAAGGGCGAAAAATTAACTATTTTTTTAGCAGCAGTCGAAAAGAAGACTTACAGATATGCCGCGGCTCATCTTCGTCTTGAATACCATGCTCGAGGCCTGGAGGTAAAACAGGCAGATTACGACTTACTGGGAGAAATGATACAAAAGCGGTTTGGGAAAGTGGATGAAAACGGGTCAACGCCGATTCAAGATAAACCGGGCGACTCTGTTCCGCCCCATGAAAGCCCTTGAAGGCTTGGGTAATTCCTCCTTGCCAACGCGTTTCAGTTTCTTCCTCGCCATTCGGGTTGAGGGCGGTAACGTGGGGTATGAAATTAATCGACATCAAATCCCTTCTTATTGGCGTACTCCTTGCCTCAACCATTTTTCTCGGTGTCGCTGCGACGAGCCCGGCTGATAAGTGGAATGAAAAACAACGTTGGGCAGTGGGGAAATTGGTATGGGGGAAAATTAATGCCAGGAATAGCAAGTGGATGTTAACTGAAGATTCAAAAACTTTAGCTCATTCGGATAAGTGGCCAGAAGGCTGGGAGCCTATCTCGCATGATGGAAAACATTGGAGAGTTCGCAAGCGCATCAAATAAATTAGGCTGTGGGGTCGAAAAGAAGCGGGGGGTGTTCTTCACCTTATCGCAATCATGCGAGGGCAGCTTTGCTACGATGCTGCATCGGTGAGAACTGATACTACAATGCATTTTGATTGTATAAATGTCAATGGCTGATTTCCCTGCCCAGACTGTACTCTTGCTTGGGAAGATGGCCGGAGGTTAGGATTGGGCATGATCAGGATTTTCCTGCCATTCTTACTGCTGTTTTTGAGTCTATCTGTGCTGAGTGCAGAGAAGGAGCTGCCAAAAAACTTCGAGTCGTTGAAAACCTTGGCGGAGAAAGGAGATGCGAGGGCGCAATTAATTCTTGGGTATATGTATCAAATTGGTGAAGACCCAATCGATGGAGGGCCTCAGGAGGATTATCAGGAAGCAGTCAAATGGTTTCGCAAGGCCGCGCAACAGGGGATTGCCAGAGCGCAGCACACCCTTGGGTTGATGTACTACTTGGGGCAGGGTGCCAAACAGGATCAGATGCTCGCCTATGCATGGGTTTCTGTCTCCGTGCATAATGGGTATGAGTCGGTCAAGGCTACCAAGCGACTTTTTGCCGAAGACATGACTTCGGACCGGATCGCCAAGGCGGAGGTGCTGGCTCAGGAGATGATCAAAGGTAATCCGGAGCTGATAAAGAAATAACCAAGCTGGGTTTGATCATATGATTCTCTCGGAAATGGTTGCTGGATCAGGAATCTATGACATTTAATTTTGAAGCGGCAATATGGTATTTGATACTCTTGGATTGTCTCGGGGCCAATCTTGTCGCCTGGTTCTTTGCTGATTGGTATCGCGGGAAATTTCAGCGACTGCACAGATATTTTCCTCTCACCAAAGCCTGGGGTTTTGTGTATCTGGGCCTCGTCTTGTGGGTTGGTGGCGTGCTCTGCCGCCTGGGGATACTCCCCTGGTGAACCTTGTTTTTCCGTCTCTAATTCCTCCGTTTTGGTTGCTTGCGTAATTCAGACTGGGAACGATATAGTTTGGGCATGAAGAAACTACCCTTTTTGTTAGTAACGATGATGGCTGTCGGATGTGGAGAGAGCCAGCTGGATCGTCGGGCCAAACTTGAAATTGAAGAAAATTCCGGGAATAGCGCCGGTGTAAATGAGGAGCTAGAGGCGAACGAGGAAGCGGTGGAAACTCCTAAAGCGACTCCGAAGTCGCCCCAGGCGAAGAAACGGCCGGGTGACGGACAGGCAAAATCTCGCCCAGGCCAAGGTCAGCGTCCTGGAGGTAGAGGTAACTTTGGAAGACGTAACCCCTATGAAGGTCTGGATTTGAGCGAAGAGCAGCAGGAAAAAATCAATGCGATGCAGGAAGAGCAACGTGCTGAGATGGGCAAGCTTTTTGAGGAACTCAGAGGGGGTGGCGCAGATCGTCAGGCAATGGGAGAAAAGATGACTGCGCTGCGTGAAAAGTATCAGAAGCAGGCTGATGCCATTCTAAATGATGAGCAGAAAAAGAAGATGGCTGAAATGCGTGCTCAGCAACCACAGGGTGGTCGCGGTCAGGGTGGTCGCGGTCAGGGTGGTCGCGGTCAGGGTGGTCGCGGTCAGGGTGGTCGCGGCAATCAGTTTTCTGCTTTGGGGGTTAATGAAACTCAACAGAAGAAATTGGATGCAGCCCGTCAGGAGTTAAGCACAAAAATGCGCGAACTCTTTACCGATCGTGATGTCCCGCGTGAAGAGCGTGAGCCAAAAATAGAGAAGCTTCGTGAAGCATATGAAGCACAGCTCAAGGAGGTCCTAACTGAAGAACAATATCAGAAGTATAAGGAGAGCCAGGGCACCAGAGGCAGTCGTTCTCCAGGTCAGGGGAAAGGTCCAGGGCAGAGCAAGGGTCCAGGTCAGGGTGGGGGGCGTCCTGAAAGGGCTCCGCAGCCGAAAAAGAACGAATAATATCGTTCAGCTCCTTTACCTACCTATTTATTGGGCCCGCTTGGAGAATAACCACTTCCAGACTGTTGGGTCGTTATAAGCATTTTTCCATGCCGCAACGTGGCCAGCCTCCGGGTAAGAAGTGAAGCGGACTTTGGTGCTGCCTGCATTACGAAGGACGCGTACCAGAAATTCAGTTTCCTTGATCGGCACCGAACGGTCCTTGATTCCGTGGAAGGCCCAAAGGGGCAAACTTATTGCCTTCCCAAGCCCCTCAGGCTTGAACTCGTTCTCAATGCCACTTTTGATGGGAGGGCGGTTTGCTGGTAGGTTAAAGGGGTTGCCTCCGCCGCATATCGGGATTGCCGCAGCAAAATAGTTCGGATAATGGGAGACAAAACTCCAGATACCGTATCCTCCCATGCTGAGCCCGGTAACGTACAGCCGATTGTGGTCGATATCTTCGCGCTGGGCAATAACCTCCTCCACCAGTGCCTTCAAGGTTTCTACCCGCCACCAGCTGTTTTTCGGGCATTGAGGCGAAACTATCACGCAGTTTGCCAGCGAATCAAACTTGTCGGTTAATTGGGGGGGGCCATGTTTTTTGACTTTTTTGATATCATCACCGCATTCACCGTACCCGTGCAGAAACAGAAGCAGTGGCCATCCGGATTTGGGTTTCTTTTTGGTTTTCTCAGGTATCTGAACAAGGTAATGGAGCCTTTGATCGCCCACCTTTTTATTCATCCGCTGTTCGCCTTCAATGGCCTGAAGATTGGTTGCGCTAATTAAAATAAAAGAAAAGATGAATTTCATATTTCCACGGCAGGAGTTGAACTGTCGCAAGTGAGATTTTGGAATGATTGAATTCGGATATTCTTTAGTTAATTTTATGGACCGGGCACTTCCCTCCATCCCCGTTGAAAATCTGCGTAGGTTTGGGTGATGATATAATAGGATTTCCCTGAGCCGGTGTTCATCTTGATCATCGCTCCGGTAGGGCTGGGGGCGATCGTAAATCGATCCGTGCCATTTTGGCCAATAAAGAATCCGACCAGTAAGGCGATCACCACAAAACACCAGAGGCGAATATCCGATTTCTCCTTTGTTTGATTGTCATTATCCATAGAACGCAAACGCTAACGCGGCCCATGAAATTTTCCAGCTTTAATCATTTCAGACAGGTTCCCAATCTTAACGAATGGTTCTATCTTTGGGCCAATTAAAATAGTCGCGAAGAATAATTTCATGCATCCGCTGGGGCAGGAGCTGGCTTAAGCGATTTGCGGCTAGTTCCGCTCAGGGGTAATTAGCGCCTTGAAGTGGTCCAGCCAATCTTCCTTCATCAGGTCGCGGAATTCGCCGGCATCAAGGTAATTGCCGCCGCAGACGGTGCAATGTTCAAACCAGATGTGGGTCTGGTTTAAATCCACCATGCGGATCATCTGGGTGGAGCATTTGGGGCAGGTTAAACGGTCGTTTTTGTTCTGTTCCTTGCCGGTCTTGGTATCGCCGGTATCCACCGCTTCAGATCCTTCGTCTTTCTTGAGTGTCTCCAGTTCAAATTCATCAAACCAAATTCCCTTGCAGCTGGAGCACCGATCCACCTCCACGCCGCCTTGCTTGATGACCTCCATTTCTGATTCACATTTGGGGCAGTTCATGCCTTTGGTGCTAGCACAATTTTTAGGTCCGTAAAAACTAATTAAATTTACAACCGCTTGAAGACAGTCAGGAAGATGTTTACACAGTGTTACTGAGGTTAGTAAAATTGGCTTTCCCGAAATATGTATGAATCAGGGACATTATGACGCTGGCTGGGGCTGGGCATCCGACCATGCCCTTTATCGTATGGCTACCTCTATCGATACCGGCAAAACAGTCTCCACGAACGAATAATTTCCGCTGAATTTTTGCTGTTCATATACCGGTCTATAGCCAATTCTAGCGGCCATGAGTTTCCAGGAATCTTTATCTAAATCCCGCGTCTCCAATCGTCGTGAGTTTCTAGCAACAAGTGCTGCAATGGGTGCTGCCATCACCCTTCCTTCCTTTAGCATGCGTGCTGCTGCCAACAAAAACAGCAATCTCCGGATATTGCACATTGGAGTAGGAGGAATTGGCGGTATGCAACGGGGAAACCTCAGGAATCACCCCAAGGTGGAGTTTGCGTTCCTGTGTGATGTGGATGTGAACCCATTGAATAAATTTGGAAAGGAATTCCCCAAGGCCAAGAAGTTCAGGGATTACCGGGAGGTGTTCGAAAAGCACGTTAATGAATTTGATGCGGTGATTGTTGATACACCCGATCATCATCATGCCCCCATGATGACTCGTGCCTTGGAGGCAGGGAAACACGTTTACGGCCAGAAACCACTGGTTCATCAACTCGACGAACTGCGAATGATTCGTGGGGTTCTGGCCAAGCGGCCCAATCTCTATACCCAGATGGGCAACCAACGTGCCTGTTACACCGGGCGCATGCAGGCCGTGGAAATCCTCAAAAGCGGTCAACTGGGTAAACCGGTCGAAGCCCACGTGTGGACCGGTACCGTGTCCAATGGACATTATTTTTCCTCGCCATGGCGTGACTTACCCAAGGCTCAACCGGTTCCGGCCAATTTAAATTGGGATTTATGGAACGGCCCACTCAAAAAGGCCATGCCCTATAGTCCTGATATTGCCCCGCGCCGGTGGCGCACCTACTGGGAGACAGGCGGAGGTCAGTTGGCTGACTGGGGTTGCCACCTGATTGACCTGCTTTATTTCGCCTTTGATATGCCAGATCCCGAGTCGGTCCAGACCAATACCATCCGGCCCTCCAACGATACGCACTCGGCCTACAACCAAAGCACCATTACCTATCCCGGGGGTGGGGATTTTGCCCGCGACAAGTTCGTGATGCATTACAATGACAATGGCATTAATCCCTCATGGGGATCGCTGGGACTGCCGCACCTGAAGGAAGGGGCCAATCGTACCTTGGTTGTGTGTACCGAAGGCACGCTGCTTCTGGAGCCAAGTGGTCGTATGAAGATTTTCCGCAAAGGTAAAGAAGTCAAAAATGAACCTATGCCCAAGGTGGAGCCACGTAACCACTGGCATGACTGGGTTGATTGCTGTTTGGGTAATGAGAAGCCGCTCTGGACTCCGTTTGGTATCGGTTCTCGAATTACTGAGCCGGCGCTTTTGGCGGTAAAAGCGACCCGTTTCCCGGGTCAGGAACTGCGCTGGGATGCCAAGAACTACCGTTTCACCAATCACGATCCGGCCAACAAGACCATTGTGAAGCGTGATTATCGCGAAGGTTTTGAGCCGAGCTAAAATCCTGCTAGATTGGCTAAATTTCAGCCCAGATGAGTTGAGGCTAAGCTAAAAATACAGGTTTTTGCCTAATTTTGGGTCAACTGAATCAGGAATTGTCCGAATATATAGTCCATGAACGCTACTAAAATGAGTCATCTCCTCGCGCTGATTGTTGTCCTAATCTTATTGATTCGGACCCAAGAAGTATTTGGGCAGACACAACAGGGGACACAACAGGGGACGCAACAGGGGGCGCAACAGGGGACACAACAGGGGACTCAACAAGGGACTCAACAAGGGACTC
>JASLKQ010000095.1 GCA_030747505.1 Verrucomicrobiota bacterium
GGGGAAGTGAGTACTGCTAAGCCTAAAGGGTCTTGGCAAAAAGTGATTAAAAAAGTGGCTCCGGGATTTTCCGTAAAGAATGTTGGAGAGGGAGGAGTGGTTCATCATTCCGCCTTTAGAAATCGGTCGGCGGTCCAGACACACCCATTAAAGCGTGGAGTTCCAGCTGAATTAACCAGGGACTTTGATGTTCCAAAGAATAAGAAAACTATTCTTACCGCTGTGGTTAGTCATCATCCTCATGGGGATTGGTTGTTGCGTGTTAGAGTAAATGGGAAAATAATTTCTGAAGAACCGGTTTCTTCAAAAACAGTGAATAATGAGTGGTTCACTCACACGGTTGATCTTTCAGGGTACGCAGGAAAAAAGATTAAACTTCAATTGGAGAACCAGCCTTCAGGCTGGCGCAATGAATGGGCCTATTGGAACGAAGTTAAAGTGATGAGTATACCGGGCACAGAATAAGTGGATTAATTTATAATGAAAAATCTGATTCTTAATATCTTAGTGCTGTTTGGCCTGTTGTCCAATGCAGCAAGTGAAGCGGCTGATAAAAAGGCAAAGGTGGTGTTTATCTCCGGTAAACCGAGCCACGGTCGATTGGCTCATGAACACCGGGCAGGCAATATGCTTTTGGCCAAGCGATTGAATGAATCAGATCTGCCTGTGGAGGCGGTGGTCCTCAAGGATGTGGGTTATCCGAAGGATGGGTCTGTTTTGGATGATGCATCTACCATTGTTATTTTTTGCACCGGCCATGGAGGGCACGTGCTCAATCCCAAACTCAAGGAATTTGATGCACTGATGAAAAAGGGTAAAGGTGTGGTAATGATTCACTGGGCGACTGAAGCCATCAAAGGCGATCCGGGTAATAAATTCCTCGATTGGATGGGTGGGTTCTGTGACCTCAACTGGTCGGTGAATCCGCATTGGGTTCCTAACTTTAAACCTCAAAAGCATGAAATTTGGAATGGGGTAAAACCCTTTAGTGCGAATGACGAATGGTATTACCATATGCGTTTTGTGAAGAATCTCAAGGGAGTGACGCCGATTCTTACGGACCTGCCGCCGGCAAAAACTTTGCGGCGCAAGGATGGCGCGCGTAGTGGCAATCCTGCCGTGCGCAAGGCCGTGGCTAATGGGGAGAGTCAGCATGTGGCTTGGGCGTACGAACGTGCTGATGGCGGACGCGGATTTGGTTTCACCGGTGGGCACGTGCATATGAACTGGCAGAACGATGACAACCGCAAATTGATGCTCAACGCCATCCTTTGGACAGCCAAGGTGAAGATTCCGAAGGAGGGGGTGCCTTCCAAGACGCCAACAAAGGAGGAGATGCATTCTAATCTGGACTAGTTTTATTTGGTTAATCATGAGGTTGATTCCCTGCTTTTTAGTTTTCCTATTTTCTTCACTAGGCCTAATTGCTGCCTCTCCCAATATACTTTTCTGTATTTCAGACGATCAATCCTATGCCCATACCGGAGCCAATGGTGATCCGGTTGTGCAAACCCCGGCCTTTGACCGGGTTGCCCGGGAGGGCATTCGTTTTACCCATGCCTTTTGCGATGCCCCCACTTGCGGGCCCTCTCGCAGTGCGATTTTAACCGGTCAACCTATTTGGCGACTGGAGGAAGCAGGCAATATTCACAGTACCCTGCCCAAAAAGTTCCTTACCTATGCGGAGCTGCTCAAGGAATCAGGTTATGCTACGGGCTTTACAGGAAAAGGATGGAGCCCAGGTCGGCTTGCCGCAGGCGGACGCGACGCGAATCCTGCAGGCAAGGAATTCCAGAAACGCCGCTTGAAGCCACCCTTCAAGTCGATGCGAAACACCGACTATGCGGCCAACTTCGATGACTTCCTCGCGCAGGTTAACAAGGGTCAGCCGTTTTGTTTTTGGCTGGGAACAAGCGAGCCGCACCGCGGATTTGAGCTGGGTGCGGGCAAGCGAACAGGCAAGGACCCTGCCAAAGTGATAGTTCCGAAAATCTTTCCGGACCATCCCGTGGTGAGGAGCGACATCCTCGATTACTACGTCGAGATCGAGCATTTCGATCAAATGGTCGCGCGGGCCATACGGTCGTTGGAAAAAGCGGGGCAACTGGACAACACCATCGTGGTTGTAACGAGCGACCACGGCATGCCGTTTCCTCGTGCCAAGGCGAGCCTTCACGATCAGGGGTCACGAGTCCCCCTGGCTATTCGCTGGCCCAAGGGCATCAAGAATCCCGGTCGCACGATGGATGCCTATATGAACCTCAGCAGCCTTGCTCCAACTTTTCTGGAGGCAGCCGGTTTGCAGGTGCCGGAGATGATGGTTGCCGGAAGCCTGATGCACGTTTTCAGCAACACGGGAACGCGGCACCTTAGAGCTTATCAGGATACCTCGGCCGCCTTCATCGCCATGGAGCGCCACGACGGGTGTCGCCAGGGCGGCAAGGGTTATCCCTGCCGGGCCATTCGCACACAGGAATATCTTTATATCAGAAATTTTGAGCCTACCCGGTGGCCTGCAGGTAATCCTGATCGCGAGTTCTGCGCCCGTTACATCCCCTTTGGTGAAGTGGACTCCTCGCCCACCAAGTCTCTTCTGATGGATAACAAGGACAAACCCGGATTCAAGCGGTTCTATGATCTTGCCTTTGCCAAGCGACCGGCTGAGGAGTTGTACCATGTCGCCAAGGACCCCGGCCAAGTCATCAATCTCGCCGGCAAACCGGAGTACGCCCAAATCCAAAAGAAACTGGCGGCTCGATTGCAGGAGCATCTGGTTCGCACCAAAGATCCGCGGGCTCTCGGCCTGGACGCCCC
This sequence comes from Verrucomicrobiota bacterium, assembly GCA_030747505.1. GTDB lineage: Bacteria > Verrucomicrobiota > Verrucomicrobiia > Limisphaerales > UBA1100 > UBA1100. The sequence goes on from JASLKQ010000095.1 coordinate 2,815, forward strand.
ATGGGATTACTACCCTTACTATGGGCTGCGGCGTAACAAGAATTGGCAGGTTGATCCCAAGCCCTGAACGTTTTGAAGTATCTTCTCCTGCTTTTCTTTTTTTCGATTAACCTGTGGGCTCGTCCCAACGTGTTGTTCATCGCAGTTGATGATTTGCGCGACTGGGTTGGGCATCTGAATTCGATCCCCAAGTACTCGCTGCAAAAAACTAAACTTGCCAAATGGTTGCCATCAACAAATGGCGAACCCAAAAAGTAGAGAAGATAAATATGAAAAAATCAGCCCTGTTAGTCGCATCCATTCTGCTAACTTTCTTGCTCGGAAATATTGCCTTAGGCGCTCAGAAAAACCGGAAACCCAACGTCGTCTTCTTTCTGGTCGATGATCTGGGTTGGTCCGACGTGGGCTGCTACGGCAGTGCCTTCCACGAAACGCCAAACATTGATCAGCTGGCCAAGGAAGGGATGCGCTTCGATAACGCCTACGCGACCTGTCATGTCTGTTCACCCAGTCGCGCCAGTATTCTGACCGGGAAATATCCGGCGCGCACCGATTTGACTGAATGGCTGCGTGGGCGCCCTGAGCGGGACTTTGAAAAGCTCCATAGCGCACAAAAACTCATGTCACTGCCCGATGAAGAGATCACCTTGGCGGAGACATTCAAACAACACGGATACGCCACCGCGAACTACGGCAAGGCGCATTTAAGTAAAGATCCTAAAACCTATGGGTTTGACGAAGCCATTACCGGCTGGGTGCGCTCCTATTACCATCCATTCTCTCCGCAATATGAGAAGACTCTTCCGGCGAAAAAAGGGGACTACTATACTGATAAACTTACTGATGCCGCGCTTGACTTCATCGAGCGAAACAAGGATCGGCCCTTCTTTGTTCATCTCGAGCACTTTGCGGTTCACGATCCGATTCAGGGACGCAAGGATCTGGTTGAAAAATATGAAAAGAAACTTGCCGGCATGCCGCGGAAGAAAGGCCCCGAATATATCCTGGAACCCAATCCTGATGGTCCGGCACTTTCCAAGGACGAGCTTAAGGCGCTTGAAGAAGAAGACGCCCTGAATCTTCATCAGGACAAACGCGTGTGGTGGGTGAAGCAAAAGCAGGATAACGTTGAGTTCGCCGGCATGCTTGAAGCCACCGATGAAAGTCTGGGTAGAATCAGGGCCAAACTTAATGAACTCGGATTGGCGGGAAACACTATCGTCATCTTCACGGGCGACAACGGCGGCATGTCCGCATCGAACCAGTATCGGGGGATTCATCATCCGCAACAGACGCTTAACAGCCGCTTCGCTTCATCCAATCTTCCTTTGCGAGGTGCCAAGGGCTGGAACTATGAAGGCGGTATTCGCGTGCCTTTGGTTGTCCATTGGCCGGGGCAAATCAAGATTAACAGCACCTCGCACGCGGTGGTTACCGGAACTGATTATTATCCAACCCTACTGGAAATGATGGGTTTACCCGCAAAGCCCAAACAGCATGTGGACGGTAAAAGCTTCGTGCCTGCCCTCAAAGGTAAGGTGCATGATCGTGGGGCGATCTACTGGCACTTTCCTCATTACAGCAACCACGGGTACCAGAGTCCCGGTGGCGCGATCCGTTTGGGCAATCACAAGCTCTTGGAATATTACGAAAATGGATCCGTTCAGCTCTTCGACCTGGAAAATGATCTCGGCGAACAGAACGACCTTTCTAAAGCGAAGCCGGAGATCACGAAGAAGCTCTTGAAAATGCTGCACGACTGGCGCAGGGAAGTAGACGCCAAAATGCCCTATCCGAAAACCGCAACTTCAAAACCCGCAAAGGGATCGCGGGTTACCAAGCCCAACAACGACCGCAGGTCAGTATCGAATTTAGCTACCGATGTCGCAACTTTCGCTCCCGGTTGGAAGGTCCGTGATTGGGGCGGTCCGGCAATGAAGCCCGGGTTGCGTACCCAATGGGATGGACGAAATAAAGTGCTACTGACGCACCCACTCAGTAAAACCGTTCCTTGTGTGCTTTTCCGGAAGTTTAATGTGCCGGCGGGAAAGAAAACCTCTCTCAAGTTGGAGGTTACCAATAACCCCAAAGGCAACTGGAAGCTGGTTATTTTGATAAACGGCGCGCAAGCCCTCAGCAAGGACATCGAAGAAACGAAGTGGCAGCAGGTGCATATTGATCTCACCAAATACGCGGGCGAATCGGTGGCTATCGAGTTGCAGAACCAGGCGACGGGGTGGTCCCACGAAGCTGCTTATTGGAGTCAGATCAAACTCGTCTACTCTGATTCGGATGTGAAATGAACGCGCCTGTTCCGCCTGCCTTACTTCAGTACATTGCTGGACTTAAGGCGCGTGATCTGGAGATGATTGGAGCGTCTCTTTCTGCAGGTGTGCAGTTTGTTACTCCGGTTAGAACGATGGGTAAACCCATGATTCTCGAATTTCTAGCCTCACTTTATGGTGGATTTCCCGATTGGCATTATGATCATGATGAACCTGAACTGCTTGAGGATGGTTCTTTCGCTATATTTTGGCGGCAGGGAGGTACGCATACCGGGATGCTGGATTTCCCGGGTTTTGAGTCGGTGGTGGCTACCGGTAAATCGGTGAAGATTCCCCCTCACCATTTCTTTTACAAGGTAGGTGAAGGCGGTCTGACTGAAATCCGTCCCGACCCCGTTCCCGGTGGGGCGCCTCGTGGTATCTTTGAACAGATCGGCGTGGAGTTGCCTCCAGTCTAACTTTCGGGCAGGCTTGCTGGCGTGATTCGTTTCTTTTTGATTCTTTGCCTGGCCGTGGTTTCTGTTCATGCGGCCGATAAACCCAATATCATTTTCTTCATGGCTGATGATATGGGCATGGGTGACACCAGTGCCTTTCAGGATTTTACCGGTAACGCTGATAACGTGCAGCTGCACACGCCGCAGATGGAACGTCTGGCACGGCTGGGCGTGCGATTTACTGATGCCCATACCCCTTCCTCTCGTTGTACGCCCACCCGTTATGGACTGCTTACGGGTCGTTACCCCTGGCGAAGTCGGATGAAATGGTGGGTGCTTTTCGGAGCACAGGGTGATCCCATGATTGAAGCAGACCGGCCAACAATTGCGACCATGTTGCGTGATTCAGGTTATCGAACCGGTATGGTGGGTAAGTGGCATGTGGGTTTGCGTTACCGTCAAAGCGACGGTAAGCCGGCTGCCGGTTGGGCCGATGCAGACCTTACTCAGTCCCTGCACACAACACCTCTGGATCATGGGTTTGATTTTGCTCGGTTTACCTCCCGTTCCCACGGCACCTCAGGCCCGGATGCGGCCCACAGGAATTCGGCCAAGCGCAACAATCCAAATCAATCAGTGGGACCCGGGCATATCCACGGCCGCATTGCGGTCGGGGCCACTCAAAATGGCAAGCAACTTGTGGCCGAGGGCGGCAACGCCTATGTACTCACTAAACTCGGGAGCCGGCATTCGGATCATGCGCTGGAGTTTTTGAATACTCACGTGCGAGGTGCGGCCACGAAGACGCGTCCATTTTTTCTCTATTACCCGGCCAACTCCAATCACGGCCCATACACACCAGACAAGACAATCGATAGCCAGCCTGTTGCCGGCGCCGCGCGCACAAAGGCTGGCGCGCCGATGGATGCGCGGCATGATTACATATACGAAAACGATGTCGCACTTGGCCGGTTGATTGATTGGCTGGCAGCCACGCCCGACCCCCGTCGGCCTGGCAAGAAGCTGCTAGGCAATACGCTTGTCATTTTCACCAGTGACAATGGCGCGGAGAAAAACAGCGATATCGCCACAGGTCCCTTTCGCAGCAACAAAGGTAGTTGCTATGAGGGTGGACATCGGGTTCCGTTCATTGCGGCGTGGCCGGCCGGCGGTGTGGGCGACGGCCTGACCGATACACCAGGGCGATCAAATGATGCGATTATTGGCCTCACAGACATGTATGCTACTTTTGCCGAGATGGCCGGGGCCGAGCTGCCGAATTTGGCAACCGGTGGCAAGGGTGCGGAGGACAGCGTAAGTGTGCTGCCGGCCTTGCGGGGGCAAGCTTTTCGGAATCGACCGCCGCTGTTTTTCAACGATCACAAGGAAGCGAAGTCTGATCCCGCAGCCGCGGCCATGCGGGTGGAGAATTGGAAGCTGTTTTTTGATGCCAGTCTGTTGCGTGAAGGTGCAGCGCAACCAATGGAGTTCTTCGATCTGGCTGCGGATCCGAGAGAGGAACGCAACCTTATAGAAAACCCCAAGTATCAGGACCTGATTGATAAACTGACTCTGACCGCCTTGCAGTATCGCCGCGTGTCTACTCGTCTGGCGGAAGTGATGCCGGTACGAGCGACATTTGATTGGCGTTCGAAAGTGAACGGGCCTGCCGGAACTCTCGCCAAGGCGTTCAACAAGGCTGCGGCGCGTAGCAAAACGCTGATTGATAAAGGCACGGGTCTGAGCCTGACGTTAGCCGGGGAAGGTGGTGGGAAATTTTCCACCAATTTTCGCGGGCTTGGGGTGAGCGGCGGCAAGGTATTACAGGTTGATAATGGCGAGGCGTTACGGATTCAATTTGATCGCGACGTAATCGTAGAATCGGTTTCCATAGTTGCCGGACAGGATGGTGTATGCGGTGGGTTTTATCAGGTTGGTGATGGTGCGCCGTTAGCGATTTACTGTGTGGATAAAGATAACGATGCCAAAACTCAGCATGGTGTGATTAGTGATATTGGGGTGCTACTCAAGGGCGAGGTGCTTCGGCTGGACAGTAAGCCGCACTTTGGCGTGGAGGTTCCCGGTCAATGGCGATTGGGAGCCATCTCAGTACGGGTTTTAAAATGATAAGACTAATGCGATTAAAAGTTTTTGTTCCTCTCTTTTTTCTTTCGTGGTTCGTTCACGCTGAAAAATCCAATGTATTATTGATACTGGTTGATGATTTGAAACCGGCTATGGGTTGCTATGGAGACGTGCATGCGATTACTCCGGCGATGGATGCGCTGGCTGCGCGCGGGATGCGGTTTGATTTGGCCTACTGCAATCAGGCGGTTTGCGCCCCATCGCGGTTTACGCTGATGCTCGGCTCACACTCAACCTCCACCGGCTTGTACGGGCTAGGCAGTCAACTGCGGCAGGTGCTGCCGGATGCAGTAACAATGCCTCAGCATTTTACGAAGCACGGATATCGCACCGAGTCGCTGGGTAAGGTGTTTCACATCGGGCACGGTAACCTTGGAGACCCTGAGTCCTTCAGTATTCCTCATTTTCATGACAAGGTGATTGAATACCTTGATCCTGAGAGCACCGATGGCGGTAAGCTGACCCGTGAGGAGGCTCTTTTCACCAACCAGAAGTTGGGGAGTATTCGTTCGTTACCCAGAGGTGCAGCCTTTGAGGCTCCGGCGGCCAAGGATGAGGATTATGCTGATGGTCGAGTGGCGGCCGAGACTATCCGACGGTTGGAAGCGGCCAAAGCGCGTCGTGAGAAGGACGGGACACCCTTCTTTATTACGGCTGGTTTTGTTCGTCCGCACCTGCCGTTTTCCGCGCCTAAAAAATATTGGGATATGTTTGATCCAGCCAAGTTGCCCCTGCCCAAGATCAAGACTTTCCCTAAGGATGCACCTCCGGTGGCATTGAAAAGGGCAGGTGAAATATCAGCTTACAAACCGGTGCCGGTGGATGGCCAGGTTGATGAGGCGCTCACTCGCGAACTCATTCACGGGTATTACGCGAGTACGGCTTATGTGGATGTGCAGATTGGCAGGGTGACAGGGGCACTGAAAAAATTGGGGTTGGAGGATAACACGATTATCGTTCTCTGGGGCGATCACGGTTGGCACTTGGGTGATTTAAGTATTTGGACCAAGCATACCAACTATGAGCAGGCCAACCGTATCCCAATTCTGATTGTTGCACCGGGCGTGGCCAAGGCGGGCAGCGCCACACGGCAATTGGTTGAGACGGTAGATATTTATCCCACGGTTGCTGAACTGGCTGGATTGCCTGCGCCCAAGGGACCACAGTCTATTGATGGGAAAAGTCTGGTACCGGTTTTGAAGAATCCCAAGGCAAGGGTGCGAGACCATGCCTTCCATGCCTACCCACGCCGACGATTGGGGCGGGCGATTCGGACTGAACGCTACCGGCTGGTGGAATGGCGCAACCCTGGTGAGCCAGTCAGTAAGGCGGAGTATGAATTGTATGACTACTCCAAAGGCCAGGTGGAAACGGTGAACTTGGCAAAACAAAAGCCTGCACTCGCGGAAAAATTAGCGGCTATCTTGGCTAAATATCCTGAGCCCGTGTCACGTAGCGGTCGTAAGCCCAAAAAGAACAAGTGAGAGATCTATTTTTGGAGAAGTATGACTTTATTGGAAAAGGTTCTCTTTTGTGACTTCTAGAAAGGAGTTGTTGCGGTGTTGATCACTATTGCCATCCCCGCCTTCAACGAGGAAAAGCTGCTGCCCTCCACCCTGGCGGCCGTGACCGGGGCAGGTGAGGCCTTCACCGATCATGGATGGGCGATGGAGGTGGTGGTGTGCGACAATAATTCCACCGATTCCACAGCCGCCATTGCCGAGGCAGCCGGTGCCCGGGTGGTTTTCGAAAAGCACAACCAGATTTCACGTGCGCGCAACGCCGCAGGCAACGCCGCCAGGGGTGAATGGATCATTTTTATTGATGCCGATTCCAAGCCAAGCAAGGCGCTCTTTGAGACCACGGCGGTGGCAATGAAAAAAAAGGAAATCGTTGGCGGGGGTGCCACGGTTCAATTTGTTGGAGGTAAAGCGCCTTTTCTGTTTATGTTCGCTGAAAGATTCTGGAATGGAGTTAGCCGGATAATGAGTTGGCCGGCTGGTTCCTATATTTTCTGTCGAGCGGAGGATTTTCATGAACTTAACGGGTTTTCAGAAAAACTGTATGCCTCTGAGGAGATAGATTTTGGAAGACGACTCAAGAAGATTGGAAGGAGTCGGCAGCAATGCTTAAAAATTATAACTGGAACTCCTGTTTTTACCTCTGATAGGAAAGCGTACTGCACCTCGATGGGGGAGATCTTTAAGCTCTTTTTACTATGGGTGTTTACCGCTGGACGATCCATTCGAAAGGCAGAAAATTGCGGTTATTGGTATGACGGTCAGCGACGTTAACCCTAAAGGTTCTATTGATTCCCATTTTTCCTTAATTGATCCCGGGTCAATTTTCGTCTAATTGTTAACAATTCGAGCATTGACACTCTGCTGGGCTAGGGGTTTCTTCGTTCATGTCCATTACTGAAAAGCCAATTCGTTCCATGCGTGAACAGATTTGCGATGCGGTTCGGGCTGAGGTTTTTTCCGGTGAAATGACCAATGATCAGCCGGTGCGCGAGCAGCCGTTGGCCGAGCGGTTCGGGGTTAGTCGTGGTTCAGTTCGCGATGCCCTTCTGCAGCTTTCACAGGAGGGGGTGTTGGTTTACAGCCCTAATCGGGGGGTGCGCGTGAGTTCCCCGCCCAGCGACGCTGAGTTCAGGTTGTATGCGAAGTTGCGCAAGGAGATTGAAGCGCACTGTCTGGATATCTGCATGGATCAATTGACCGAGGAGGATGATCGTAATCTGACGAACCTCCTGGCCACTCTGGAAGATGCTTGCCGGCGCGCGGACCTGAGTGCGATTACCGAAACCGACCTGGCAATGCACCGCTACTGGGTCAGCCGCGCTTCAAGGGAACTGGAATCGGTTTGGCTTGGCATTACCGTTCGGATGCTGATCGTCTATACGTTGTTGGAGGATTACATGGAGGTTCATCAGGAGCATGCGGCCATTGTGGAGGCCATTGTCCGTCGGGATCTCAAGGGCGCGAAACGTGCAGTGAACGAGAATATTAGATACAAGTGAAACGACTGATTGCAACTATTTCGCTGGTAATGCTCGGCTTCCAAGCAGTCATGGCTGCAGATAAGGTGGAGGCTGACGTGCTCTTTGCGCGCAAGGTGCTGCCGCTCTTTAAGCAAAGATGCATTGTTTGTCATGGTGAGGACCCAAAGAAAAAGCTGAAGGGCGAGTTTGACATGCGCACCCGTGCTGCCCTGCTCAAGGGCGGTGAAAGCGAGGAGCCCTCGATTATCCCCGGTAAACCCCTGCAAAGCCCGCTGTATTTGGCCTCCACGCGCATGTATGAGGATGACTGGGAAGCCATGCCGCCCAAGGAGAATGACAAGCTTAGCGCGAAGGAGATTACCTACATCAAGGATTGGATTGCCGGCGGTGCACCCTGGCCGGATGAAAAACGCATTGCAGCAATTCTTAAGGAAGCTGATCCCTGGGGGGAGGCTGACGGTGTTTTGGTTAAAACCAGT
>JASLKQ010000096.1 GCA_030747505.1 Verrucomicrobiota bacterium
CCCTGCACGAATGACAGGTGGTCGGCGTCCTCAATGGATTGGGTAAACTTCTGGATCGGTTCAGGCAAAAGATGGGCATAGTCAGGAATTTCGACCGGCTCAGGGATCTCTGCCTCCGGACGCTTGGCTACATGGAGAATACTCGGTTGCCCCTCGACAAGGGTCCATTCAAAGCTCTTTTTACTGCCATAGACGTCAATACTTTCACGGTATTGTCGAGCCACGTCATACAAAAAGCGCCAGATGTGGGCGGACAAATCGCTGTCCTTAATCTTGATGTGACAGCTTTCCACGGCAAACTTATTGCCGCTTTTTTGGGCAATATCATCACGTACTGTGCCACTGCCAAAACAGCTTACATATTCAGCCAAACCATCGACCATACCGAGGCAGGGGCTTACCACATGCGTTGCGTAATGCATGGGAATCATCTCCTCCCAATAACTGGGCCATCCGTCCATGTCCTGCGGGTGACTGGCTGCCAGATACTGCAGTTTTCCCAGTTCACCTTTATCATAGAGTTCCTTGATAAAGAGAAATTCACGGCTATAGACCACAGTCTCGGCCATCATATACTTGAGTCCGGTCTCTTCAACGGCTTTACAGAGCTCTTCACATTCCTCGATGGTGGTGGCCATCGGGACCGTGCACATCACGTGTTTACCTGCCCTCAACGCCTTAAGGGACTGTGGGGCATGATCAGGGATGGGGGAGTTGATATGGACCGCATCGATCTCAGGATCCTTGAGTAACTCATCGTAATCGGTATAGCGCTTCTCAATACCAAACTGTTCAGCCACCGCATTCATTTCTCCTTCATTGCGCCGACAGACCGCAACAAGATTGGCATTGGGGTGTGCCTGATGAATCGGGATAAATTCAGCCCCAAACCCGAGGCCAACGATGGCAATATTAAAAGTCTTGTCACTCATGGATGCGGTAAAAATAGAAAGAGAGCCGCAAAATGGCAACCCCCTTCGCTTCTTTTGCCTTTCGCTCGTGCACGAATCCAGCCAATCTTCGTCCAGCCACTTCCTCTTGCCATGAACACACTGCAAATTGCCCAGGAACTCGTGCGCCGAGCCAGCGTTAATCCCCTGCATGATCCGAATAGCACAGGCGAAAACACGGTGGTCGACTGGCTTGAAGAGTGGGGGCACAATCAAAAATTGGAAACCCTGCGCGAAGCAGTGTTACCTGAGCGCGACAACATTTCCTTCACCATCACCAATGGCAAGGGACCTCATCTACTGCTAAATGGCCACACCGACACCGTAAGCGTGGCCGGGATGGATATCGAACCCTTCAGTGGGGAGGTGCGTGAAGAAAAACTGTGGGGCAGGGGTTCAACCGACATGAAGGGCCCCCTAGCGTGCATGCTCTCAACATTGTTGCAATTGCGAGAGCGCAACGACTGGAAAGGATCGGTAACTGTCGGTTGCGTCGTGGACGAGGAAACAGAATTCCAGGGCATTCTTAAACTCATAGAGGACCACAAACCATGGGACTTTGCGGTGGTGGGTGAACCAACCCGGTTACGGGTCATTCGTGGCTGTAAGGGCTGCCTGCGAATCAACATCCGTGTGCGAGGCCGCGCCGCACACAGCAGCGATCCTTCACAGGGCCTTAACGCCATCGTCGGCATGGCTCCGGTACTGGAAGCTCTGCAGGGGTTTTTTGACGAGGAAATCGGTCAGTTTACCCGACCTGATTTCAGCCCGTGCACCGGATCAGTTGGCCTGGTGGAAGGAGGGAGCGCCGTGAATATCGTGCCCGATGAATGTGCGGTAACAATCGATATCAGGACGCTGCCCGGGCAAAAAACCTCTGAAACCTGCCGCGCATTGGAAAACTACGTCCACGCGCGTGTAGGGCAACGGGAAGGATACGAGTTAATAATTGAACCGCCCTATCACGACAGCCCAAGCTTTGAAACGGCCGTCGATCATCCGCTGGTACAAACTGCCTGCACATTACGCAAGCAGGATAATCCGGACACAGTCGCCTTTGGCTGCGATGGCAGCAAACTGGCCGCGGCAGGTATCCCTACAATTATTTTTGGCCCGGGCAATATCGCCCAGGCTCATACCAAGGATGAATTCATTTCCTTGAGTGACCTGGAAGCGGGCACCGATGCCTACCTGGCTCTGGCATTGAATCTTCTTAAATAAGAATGCTCACTGAAAATTCACGTCTCCAGGATTTCCCCGCATTAGCCGACATGGCCTACCTGAATACGGCGGCTGAAAGCATCCCACCAGTATGTGTCCATGAAGCACTTGCGCAATATGCCAGAGACAAGGGATTGGGCATGCGTGGTCGGGTTCCACACAATCAAACCATGGAGGTTTGCCGGGAAGTCGCTGCACGCATGACAGGTCTCAAACCCAGTGAAGTCTCATTCTGTTCGTGTAGTTCAGAGGCCTATAATCTTCTGGCCAATGCATTGGATTTAAGGGCCGAAGATGAAGTGGTGATCACTGATTTGGATTTCCCTTCCGGAGCCACTCCCTGGCTCAATGCGGCAGCCCCACCCAAAGTACATTTGTGGAAATCATACAATGGCGCATTAAACGCCAATGACCTACCCGATTTACTCTCCGAGCGTACGCAACTGGTACAGGTGTCACTGGTTAGCTTTTATAACGGCCACCGGATTGACTGGGAACCCTTTATCCAAGCGGTACGTACTCACGCTCCGCAGGCTAAGATCGCCGTGGATGTAACACAGGCTTTAGGCCGAATTGAACTCGATTGCACAGATTATGATATCCTGATTTCCAGCACGCACAAATGGATACTGGGCATTCATGGAGGCTGCATTGTGGGTATCCCGGATAAGGATAAATCCATTACCACATATGCAGGCGGATGGTTCCATCTGGAAAACGCCTTTGAAGCTGACCGTTTTGAGCGCACCGTGAGAAAAGAAGGGGCACCCAGTTTTTCAGTGGGCATGCCCAATTATGCTGCCATCTACGCTCTGAATGCCGCACTGGATTATATCGAAAGCGTGGGGGTGGCAGCCATTGCCACACATGCCAACCCCTTGGTGGCACAACTCGAAACCGGACTACAGGAATTGGGCCAGTGGCCCATGTGCCCCCAGCGCGAAGGCAATTACAGCGGTATTCTCGCCATTCAACATGACCGCAGCGACGATATCCACGCACGTTTGGAGGCGGCTGAAGTCCATGTAATGAACCACGCAGGACGTTTACGCATGGCATTACACGGCTACAACACCCCAGCTGACGTTGAGAAATTCCTCAGTGAACTGAAGGCCGCCCTCTAAAGTTCCCTTAGAGGGATCAGGTCTTCGTCATCCCTTGCCAATTCATCCACCTGTTCACCTCCTATCGCCCGGGCAATTTTCAACATCGCAGCTGCTTCACCAAGTCGGTCCAGCCTGCAGAGATAACAGGCAACATTATAGGCAATCAACCATTCATCTGGAAAAAGCTCCACACAAGGAGCCAATATTTCATAGGCTTCCTTAATGCCTCCTGCTTCACACCGGCGATTGGCATAAGCATGGTGCAACCAGAAACCGACCTCTTCGGGATATTGGTCACACAGCGACTTCGCCAGAATGACTGCCTCGTTCCACTTTTCTCCGGCAATCAGGCAGTCCAGCCGAGAGGCCTGGACAGCTGGGAGTGATTGCAGTTGCCCCGGGATACGCTCCAGCTCGGCCAACGCTTCAGGCACGTTGCCCAGTTCGATCCATCCAATGGCGGCTTTTACGTGATGCGAGGCGGGTGGCTCCAGTGGTTCCATAAAGGGGAAGAAGATTATTTGCCTTGGCGGCCTCCAAGCCAACCCCATAAAGTAGTTCATGCACTGTTTGTGGCTGGCCAAAACGGGGGATGACACCATCTTCATCATTACGCTGGTCGTCGTGCTTCTGGTGGTTATCGGATATCTGGTGCTGGGCCGCGATGATACCATCCGCCTGGAGGAACAGGCTGAGAAAGGGGCGATGAAAGACCCTGAATTCCGGAAAAATCTGCTGGAACGTATCGATCGAACCAATGATCTGCTCACCTCCATTCGCAATGGCACGTTGCTGTTAATTGTGGTTATCGTCGTAATTCCGCTATTTTTTCTATTATTCTCCAAGGGCTGCAATGGCTCACAAAATGTTCCTTCCACTCAGACCCAAAATCGCCTGAATACAGCGACTTAACACTTATTTTTCAGAAAAATCTCAAAATCGCCTTGCGAATTTAAATAACCTGTGGTAGGTATAAAAAAACCAAGGACGCAACCCCTAATTACTAGGTGTCTCTAGATATAAACAGCATTGGAGGATTTCCGCAGGCTTCTGCCTATGGGGCTATAAAACCCCGGCAGACAAGCACTGAAGCTGTTCCTGCGCCCCAAATTTCCCAACCTGAGAGCCAACCGGTTACTGAACGTTCGACTCCCACTGCAGCCGATTATTCGAGGATGGACTTCGCTGCGGCCGCACAGGCGGTTGCTGCAGCAATCAGTGAATCTGACCCCATAAAACCCTTTGCTGAAGGGGTGGCCGAAGACCTGAGCGAGGTGGGTAATGATATGTTTGCCGCCATGGGGCAGATTAATGACCTGCAAAATGCGCTTTCTTTCGCTTTAGAGTCTTCCTCAAGCATGATGGATGACCCCGCACTCGAAGCCATCAGCTAGGGTTTTAGCACAATTTAGAAGAGTTACGGCCCGCTTTTAGCGGCCGTTTTTTTGTATAATAACCCTAGAACAGGTGGATTCTCATCATCAGAACGGTAGTTCCCGGCTGATAGCCGGCTTATATTGCGTCCTTTGCTTAGTGGGCATGTGCTGTACGTGTGCGGGCACAGTTGGGTTTTTTATTGCAAGCATAGCCTATGGTCTGAATGGCTGTTCTCTTTGCTTATTTCCCACCTCCATTATACTCGGTTATGCCAGCTGGCTCTTATACAAGGGAATGGTGCATTTTTGGGAAGAAGTGTTTTTTGGGCCCGATACTAACGCAACCATTAGTTTCAGTGATGGGGTCAAAATTAACCAGACTACCCAATATGCCTCCCCTCTGCTCCCTTTGCCCGGTGCAATCCAAAGATTAAGGGATATCAAAGAGGAGCAAATCCCTAAGTTCCCCGCCACCCTCACCTTTTGGAAACCCAAGGTGAATCCATTCGGTGAAGTGGCCAAGATTCCTTTACCTGAACATTGGATAAAAGCTTTGGGAAAAAATTCCTCTCTTTACCGGAGACTCCCGAAAAAGCTGAAACCAAAACTTCACAAACTCATCAATATTTTTTTGTGTGAGGTCGATTTTGCCCCCTTTGAGAAAGAGCACCCGCCCATTGAAATTACTGAGGAAATGCGCGTTAACATCGCAGCAGAGGCGTGCCTGTTAATTCTCAATGTAAAATCAGACGTTTTTGAATGCTTTGAATACTACCGGAGAATGAAACGGGTGATCATTTCGCGGGGACATCTCACCAAAGATTATGTCACGGGCACGGGTGGATGTGAGGTAGTTTCCCTGATGTGGCATTACACCTCAACTGGGATGAAAACCAGTATCGATAATGACAGTTTAATCATACACGAATTTGCCCACGCACTGGACAATGTGCCGGACTATGAATTCGGAGGTATTCCCTTTAATAAAAATTCTCCTCAATACAAACCATGGAAGGACTGGCTAAAAAAGTTGTACGATAATGATGAAATTATTGAGATACTCGGTAGAAACATATTAATTAGAGAAGAAGACGGCAGCCCCAACCCCTGTGAATTTTTTGCTGCAGCTTCTGAATTATACTTTGATCAACCCAAGGAACTAAATAAATCTGAATCAGCAATTTATCGCCAATTAAATTCCTTTTATAAACTCAATACTACCTATTGGGATGAAGAAGAAGTAGAGGAGATACCGCCAGTCATAATCGACCCGGTTCCTGGTACCGTGCCGGGAATTCTGGAAGAGCAAATGGCTCTTTACAGGGGCCTTCCCCCCGAAAAAAAACGCAAATTAATCGAACTCGTCGATGAATTTATTGGAAAATACCCTTTCGAAGGACGCGATGGACTCAAGGTCACTGAACCGATGAAAATCACCTTTGCCGGTCAAGCTTGCATTTTAAAACTCGGAAGGGATTGGCCTATTTTTTGGGGGTTTAAACGCGTTATATTGCATCCTGATGAGTTTAATCTGGGTGAGATGCCACGCGACACTTACCTGGACACTGTGGAGGAAGAGATCCATTTTTCATGGAAAGCAATTAGTGATAATATCAACCTGTCACGATCCACATCCCAACCAATCCTATCAACTCTTACCAACCGACTTTTCACGGGACTGCTTTGGCAGGCGATTAAAGGCCCGTTAGAGGAAACTCTGCAGGCATATCACAATCGATTGAGAAGCAATACTCTTCTGAATTGGGAAGTACCGGTGGGCTCAATGTCCCTGTCAGACTTCTTCCGCGACTATACAGTCCAATTTTTCTGCCGGCCAGAGTGCATGAAAAAAGATCTTCCTGGCCTATATGAAATCTTTACAAGGCATTACCGGAGCTGGCCACATTACTGGGTTGAAATCAGACGATTGAAACTGGGTGCCAAAACATTCCCGGAGGAATGGAGACAATGCCTTATTCGTAACGTAAAACATTACTCGCGCCTGCCTATAGAGCTTCAAGTAAAACTTCACGATCTCATCCATATTTTCCTCGATGAAATCAACCTAGAGGCAAAGGGGTTTCGACGCCTCACCGACAAAATGCGCCTGTGTGTGGCTGCAGAAGCCTGTATCCTGATTCTTAATCGTAGCTTCCAGGATTACCGACACGTCGAGCGTGTGGAAATATGGAAGAGTAAACCCGAAGGCACAGATAACTGGGACGGTGATGCCACCGTGAATCGAGTACGATTAAATTGGCACTGGACGAAGGAAGGCATGGAGGATGAGGGTGACAATTATAATATCACCCTACACGAATTTGCCCATATACTGGATAATGCGGATGACCGGGTAGCTCAAAGTGTGCCGGTGCCGGTACATTCTCCTGATCGCAAAATATGGGAGGAAATGGTGGACCGTGAATATTCACGTTTGGAAGAAGCCCACAAATCTGGGGAAGGCCATGTGATCAAGGAATATGGGCTCCATACTTATGGGGAAGAGAAGCGCCGGGCAGAATTTTTTCCCTGTGCAACCGAAGCTTTTTTCGAGCAAAGCACTCGCTTAAAAACGGAATGTCCGGAGATCTATGGGGCACTGAAAACATTTTACCAATTGGACCCTATCAGTTGGGACCAACAAGACGAGCAAGTGGAGGTTCAAAAACCCTTCCAGGACCACTGGCCTGAAATTCTTTTGAAACGATCATCCCTTTACCGGGCATTGCCGTTGAATCTTAAACCGAAGCTCCATGAGCTCATTAACCTCTTTCTGGACAGAATTGAGTTCACTCCCTTTGAGGGAGAAGAGCCCCCCATTGAAATCACCGAGGAAATGCGAGTCTTGATTGCCGCTGAAGCCTGCATTCTCATCCTGAATCTAAGAGATGACCCACTCGAGTGTGTCAACCTCTATAGCGTGGTAAAAAAGATTCAGATAGCCCGAGATTTGCTCGAAGGTAAATGGGCTGGGTGGTGGGATTATCCCGATGCTACTGTAGTTCTTGTGTGGGATGGCACCCTCGAAGGTTCAAGAACTACAGAAGACAAACATAATGTCATCACCCATGAATTTGCACATGCTCTGGATTCTGCAGCCGACAAATCATGTGATGGCAACCCTTTTGAACTCAAGGAGCAGCATCGACGGGGTAAAGTGGTGGAAATCCAGCTACCTGATGGCCAAACATTTAAGGCAAAAAATATCGAGACAGCAAGCCAATGGCAGGAAGTGATTGAAAAAATGCATGAGGACCTTGAAAAGGTATACGAAGAACGTCGAGAAAACATAATAGGAAAATACGGTAGTACGAATCCTGAGGAATTCTTTGCGTGCGCCACCGAAGTTTATTTTGATATGCCCGAGAAATTACAAAAAGGTGCTCCAGATGTTTACCGGTTAATGAACTGCTTCTATGAGCTGAACCCTCACGACTGGGATAAGGAGGAAAATGAAATCATTGAACCAATTCCATCCAGCCCATCACCCGACACTTTTCCTGATGTTCTACAACAGGAAGTAGCTCTGTATCGGATACTGCCTCCAGAAGAAAAACGTGAACTTATCACCTTAGTCACTCAATTCCTCGAGGAATATACATTTGAAGGCAGAGACGGCTTGGTGGTTACCAACTCGATGAAGATTGCCTTTGCCGGGCAGGCATGCATTTTAAAACTGGGGGACAAGAACCGCACTTTCACGGGGTTCAAACGTATCATATTGCATCCGGATCAGTTTATGATGAACGGAGACAAATACCATACCTACGACGCGAACGATGAGATTCATTTTTCATGGAAATCGATTAGTGAAGCCGTCAATCAGTTGCGTAAAACATGGCAACCCCTCTTGCTTCGCCTTTCCAACAATCTCTCCAAGGACCATTGGTGGTCGGAAACGGAAAGCCGCTTCGATATTTGTCTTAAAGAATATCGGGAACGCCGCGACAACAAAACCCTCTACTGGTGGGAATGGGATGGGGTTAAAAATGTGTATCACCTCTTCCGCACCTCAACTGACGATTTCTTTTGCCGTCCCTATTGCATGCATCAAAACCTTCCTGATTTATACAAAGCATACAAAGACTTCTACTGTACTGACCCGTTATATTGGATTGAGGAAAGGCACCGCAAACTGGCCGCCAAGCCATTCCCTGATGAATGGCAGAAATGTCTCCGGCGTAATGTGAAGCATTACAGACGCCTTCCTTCTGATCTACACAGGAAGCTGCACGGACTGATCCATATTTTCCTTGATGAAATTAGTTTTGAAAAAAAGGGGGTTCAACGTATCACGGACAAAATGCGCCTCTGCGTAGCTGCAGAAGCCTGTATTCTAATTGTTAACCGCAATTTCCATGACTATCGCCGCATGGATCTAGTGGAAATTTGGAAAGACAAACCCGAAGGTAAAGATGACTGGGGTGGCGATGCCAATCGACGGCGTGTGCGATTGAATTGGCACTGGACGAAGGACGGCATGGGCGATGAGGATGATAACTATAACATCACCATGCACGAATTTGCCCACGTGCTGGATAATGTGGATGATGACATAGCTCAAAGTGTTCCTGGACCTAAGAATTCATCCAATCGTAGAATGTGGAAGGAACTGGTGGACCGCGAATACCCAATTTTGGAAGAAGCCTACAAATCTGGAAAAGGCCATGTGATCCGTGAGTACGGCCTTAAAACCTATGGAGATGATAAACGCCGGGCAGAATTTTTCCCCTGTGCAACCGAAGCTTTTTTTGAGCGGTCCACCCGCCTAAAAAATGAATACCCGGAAATCTATAGAGCATTGGGATCCTTTTACCAACTGGACCCGGCCAACTGGAAAATTCCCACTTAAGTCACTGGTGCCAGTTCGGCAATTGGCTCACCGAAGGGCAGCATGGGCATGGGCCGACCGGCGTGATCAGGAAATTCGTGGGTGTAATCCACTCCGAGGTGTTGATACACCGTGGCCCAAAGATCATTGGGCGTCATGGCGCGTTCCACGGGATGTTCGCCCTTCTTGTTGGTGGCGCCAATAACCTGACCGGTGCGCATACCCCCTCCTGAAACCAGCATGCTCATCGCCTTGGGCCAATGGTCGCGCCCGGGCTGACTGACTTTCGTCTTGGACCCAGCTTGATGGGTGATACGCGGGGTGCGGCCAAATTCGCCAGTCACCACCAGTAGTACACGCTTGTTTAGGCCGCGCGCATACAAATCCTCAATCATCGCGGTGATCACCTGATCGTATAGCGGGAAGCGCACCTTAGCATCCTCGAAAATGTGGCAGTTGACCGCGTGACTGTCCCAGTTGTAAACGCCCGCTTTCAGCCAAGGGATGCCACCGACGCCATAGGGGTTTTCCATGACCACCGTCACCCAAGGTACGCCGCGCTCAACCAGACGACGTGCAAGAATAGCCTGCTGGCCCCACGGGTGCATCGCAAACCGTTCACGCAACGAATCTTTTTCCTGTTTCAGGTCAAAGGCCTCGCGCACCGCCGGGCTGGTCATCATTTCCATCGCCTTGCGGTTGAAGACATCCATGCTGCCGAGCAGCCCGCTGGCGTCCACGTCGCGGCGCAAATTGTCGAAGCCATTCAGCAACGTGTTGCGATCGCCCAGTCGATCGGTCATCGCACGATCCAGCGACACGTTGTTCACCTTGAAATTCGGCAGGCTTGGATCAGCAGAAACGCGGAAGGGATGCGTGTGTGCCCCCAGATAGGCGGATCCAAACGCAAATGTGTCCACACTGTTGACCCGGCCGTTGCCCATTACGACGTAGTTGGGCAGACCCTTGGTGTCACGGGTTCCTTCCATTACTGCGGAGGCCATGGAACCGACACAGGGAGTGTTGTTCAATGTACCTGTCGGTGTCGCCGGCTTGCGGCCGGTAAGAAAACGCTTATGTCCGCCACCGTGATCAGCAAAGCCATGGTGTATGGAGCGAATGATGTTGAACTTGTCGGCAATCTTCGCATGCCGCGGAAACAGCTCGCAGACTTCCATTCCCGGCACGTTGGTTTTGATCGGCATGAAATCGCCCCGGTACTCCTTGGGAGCCTCGGGCTTCATGTCGTACATCTCCATGTGTGGCGGCCCGCCCGGTAACCAAACGAAAATCACGGAGGTATCCTTTAATGACCCACCCTTGGGAACCGATTTTGCCTG
>JASLKQ010000097.1 GCA_030747505.1 Verrucomicrobiota bacterium
TCCTTGCCTGGGCGGCCCGCTACTTCTGCCTTGGCGGCAGCGTCAACGCCGCCACCCTCTCGACTCCGCTCATCTTTGCCGCCATTTTGATGCATGGAGTCTGCTATGATTTTCTCTTCATCGCCGGCCAGCTTTATGTGGATGACGAGGCCAACCCCAAGATTCGAGCCGCCTGCCAGGGTTTTATCGCCTTTATCCTCTGGGGCGTAGGCGCCTTCGTCGGCACCATGCTGGCCGGCAAGGTTCTCGCCATGTATGAAACAGTCGACAAGGCCGGAAACAAAATCCACGAGTGGGCCAGCATTTGGCCCATCCCCGCCTGCCTTTCGGTCGGTGTGCTGATTATCTTTGCCCTCTTTTTTCGAGAGCCGACTACAAAAACGATTGAAGAAGAGACCGCTTAATGGCCCAGCTCAATTCTTAAACCATGGTTTGCGCGCGTTTCTCGTAATTTCAGCATCAAGCGCCTTCATACGTTCCTGCAATTCCTTAACAATTTCGGGCTTTGCCTGAGCCAGGTTGTTCTTTTCGCCCACGTCCTTGGCAAGATCAAAGAGGTGCAATTGAGGAGGCCTATTATTGTTGTTGCGCCGTGCCCTTTTCACGAGCAGCTTCCAATTGCCGCTCCGTAGACCCTCAATATCGCCACGAGAGGTATAGTGCAGGAATTCCTTGCGGGGCGATTTTTTCATCGTCCCTTTCCAAAGACCGGATACATCCATGCCATCAATTTTCTTTCCTTTAGGCAACGCTTTCCCGGTAAGTGAAGCGATCGTCGGCAGGATATCAATCGTTCCGGTAAGCTCATCGCAAACTGTGCCACCGGGAATACCGGGACCGCGCATCACACAGGGGACGCGCTGACCGCCCTCAAAAGTCGTCCCCTTTCCCTCACGAAGCGGCCCAGCCGAACCTCCATGGTGCCGAAACTGCAACCAGGGACCATTGTCAGTTGTGTAGATGACATAGGTGTTCTCGACTAGCTTCAGATCGTCGAGTGTCTTGAGCAGTCGCCCCACTTCAGAGTCAATATGCTCAATAGTATTAATGTAGGCATTCTTGGGATTGGGATCACGCACTTCATCGGGAACATAAAGCGGGATATGCGGCATGGAATGTGGCAGGTATACAAAAAACGGCTTGTCCTTGTTGGCCTTTATAAAGTCGATGGACTTCTGTGTGTAACGCCGGGTGACGGTGCGCTGATCCACAGGCAACTCGACAATTTTCTCATCCTCAAAGAGTGGAGTCTTCCACTTGGTAAGCGTGGACTCAGGATCATCCCACAAAATATCCATACCCGCCCAACCACCGCGCGGCTTGCCCTTGTTGTCGGGGTGGTTCATGTCGTTGGAGTACGGAATGCCGTAGTAGGTATCGAAGCCGTTAGCCGTAGGCAGCACTTCCTTGTGGTGACCCAGATGCCATTTACCAAAACAGGCCGTGGCGTAACCCTGCCCTTTCAAGTGGTCAGCGATGGTGTGTTCCTTGGGATTAAGCCCCTTGGTCGATGAGGGGAACAAGACATGCTGATGCATACCGACACGCTTGGGGTAACAACCGGTGAGTAACGCCGAGCGGGATGGCGTGCACACTGGTGAAGCCACCATGAAGCTGGTGAACTTGCGCCCTTCACTGGCGATGCGGTCGATATTCGGCGTCTTGATTGTCTTGGAGCCAAAACAACTCAGGTCGCCATAGCCCTGATCATCGGTGAAGATGATAACAAAGTTGGGCTTGGCCGCCTGTAAATCTCCCGTGGCAATAAAGACCATGGTCAGGGCGCAGGTGATAAGAAGGTTCGTATGTTTCATGTGAGTTATATGGATGTAGGTTGTCTTTGAGTTCTCGGATAATTGATGAGGTTAGGTATATCGTGGCATGATTACTTGGACGTTATGGTGACCGAGGTCGCGGTGTAACCAATGGAGTAGCTTTTACCCGCAAGCGAAACCTCGTTGTTGACGAAACGTCCGGAAATTGACTTTGCCTTGAGCACGGTGATGCTTTGACCGCTCTTTGTCTTGCCCTGCCCGGTCAGACTTAGTTTTCCGGAGAGTTGGGCGGAGCCTTTTACCACCAGAGGCTTGCCCAAACTCAAGGCCAGCGTGCCCTTAGAGTAAAGAGCAGCGTTCACAACGCCATGGCCCGTCAAGACGGCACCTTCCTGGACGTCCACCCAGCGCAGAGATTCAACCGAACCGCCTTGGAGGATCAATTGGCCCTTGTCCCCGACCCGCAGTTCGTTGCGGGCTTCGACGTTCACCCCGGACTTCACCGTCAGTTTACCGCTGATTTCAAGCCCGAGAAATGCAGTATCCTTGTCGGCCAAGGCAGAGCCTTGGGAAATTTTTGCGCACCAGAAGTCTTTCGGGGAACCGTTCTCCTGCATATAGGTGACGCCGGTGTTTTGATAAATATAATTGCTCCAACTGGAGGGCTTTGCGATGGAGGTATCCTTGGCTCCCTGCCAGGAATGATAGGTGTTGGCAAAGCCCACCGCTTCGTCCACGCGCTCACCCGTCAGCAGCGCATTGAGCTCCTTGACCAATTGCGGATGCTTGGAGGCTATATTGTTTTTCTCGGCCGGATCAGCCTTCAAATCGTAGAGCTGAACTTTTCCGGAGTCCTTTCCGGTTTCAGCTTTTCTATGGTCCTTTTTTTTCTTTCCGCCAGGTTTGACGCCCTTGGCGTTTGCAC
The DNA here is from genome assembly GCA_030747505.1 of Verrucomicrobiota bacterium. GTDB lineage: Bacteria > Verrucomicrobiota > Verrucomicrobiia > Limisphaerales > UBA1100 > UBA1100. Next base: position 2,701 of record JASLKQ010000097.1, read on the forward strand.
GCGGACGAATCAGCTTATAACGACCCCGTATTATGGAAGCTTGGCCACCCGCCTCGTGAATCAGGAATTCGCGCATCCGCTGCCCCCCCTCGCCCGTCAGGGTCGGGGCCAGGGAAACCCCACTCAAACCGACCGGCGTAGAAGCCCCTGCCAGTTCACAAAAAGTAGGCAACAGGTCGGAACAATCCATGACCAAGTCCGTATTCGAGCCGGCCTTCAGTTTTGAATCCGTAGTGATTTTAGCCGGCCAGCGCATGATGGTCGGCACACGAATTCCCCCCTCGTAGATACTCCCCTTGGAACCCAGCAAACCGCCATTGGCATCCAGTTCCTCCCGGCTGCTCCCCTTCGGCCCGCCGTTGTCCGACTGGAAAACCACCAGGGTATTCCCCGCAACCGAATCCGAAGTATCGCCATCTCCATTCGGATCGTCCAGCACGTCCAACAGGTTGCCAAAATGAGCGTCGATTCGGGTGACCATGGCGCACCACTGCTTGGACTGGTCGGATAGGTTTTGAAAGTAAGGCTTGTCCTTGTACGCCTGATCCCAATCGGGGAGCTTCTGGATTTCCCTGAAGGGAGCATGTGGGATTTGTGCCGCGAACAAACCGAAGAAGGGTTGGCCCGTTTTGATATAACGAATCGCCTGCTTGCGCACGAAGTCCAGGGCAGCAAACGCATAGACATCGTCGCAGTAGGCGACTTTTGGGTAACCCGGATGATTCTGCGAAGCCGGATAATCCGGGTAGGCCTTGTTGTTTCTATATTTGGCCATGCTATTGGGCTTGAGCTCGAGTCCGCCTTTCGCCCCAGGTCTCGCCGGCGCGTTCCAAAGGGTCGGCTGAAAGAAGGTATGGGCCCGCACGTGATGCAACTCCGCCACCACGAATTGATAACCATGGGAAGTCGGTAAGGTTTGGAGGTTGTCAATCGTGGGATTCTTCTGGTCCTTGGAACCGCCATAGCCCCATTTGCCCCAGTAACCGGTCGCGTAACCGGCCTTTGCCAGGACGTCCCCCATGGTCAGGTCTTCGGCCCGCATGGCCTTCTTCGCGTTGTTCGGGTCGTTGCGATCAGCAAAGGTGTAGCCTTGATGAAAACCGGTCTGCTGGGAAGAGCGGGAGGGCGAACAGACCGTGCAACCGTATCCCCGACGAAAATTAACCCCGACTTCCGCCAGGCGGTCCAGGTTCGGGGTCAGTACGTAGGGCTTACCCTGAGCCTTACGATCGACCTGGCCGTTGGGGCCAATCGATCCCCAACCCATGTCGTCGACGTAGAGATAGAGGATGTTGGGACGCTCCGCAGCGAACGAGGTTTTAGCGGCGAGAAAGAAAACAGCCAGAAGACAGGCCAAGATGGCATTTGTTTGTTTCATGGAAATTGTGTCCGGGTGGAGCGAGCATGGTAACAAACCCGTTCACTTTCAACCGATAAAACCCATTTCCAATCAGCCAAATAGCCAAGGCTACTGAATAGTCAGGGAAGAGAGAGGAATCACGGCCAGTTCCGCACTATTGTTATTGGCGTTCCGTTCACCATTGTTGGAATAGCCCACGTAGAGTTCACCCTGATATTCAGTCGCGTAAGGGTAGGACAGCGCCGCACTCCGATGGGATTCACCGGGTCCTTCAGAAAACACAGCATGGCGGATCACAAACACCTTGGAGAACGTATTCTCTCCTTGTTTACCCACCGCAATGGTCAGTGGTGAACGGCGACCTCCACCATCTGCAGTCGTTGAACAAATCAGGTAACGTTGACCTGTACTGAGCACACCTGAACAGGGCTTGGAGGTGGCCATGGGCAGATTACTCTCAGTAGACGGCGTCCAGGTCCGACCATAATCTTTACTCATTGCAGCCAGCGCCAAAGGCGCTCCTCCATAACGTGCAATATTGGTGATTTGCGCTCCATCAACGATGATCGATGATTCTCCCCACATGCTCCTCACTTCAACTCCACGAGGAATGACCATCGTATTCCATTTCTTAAGGTCATCTCCCGTACTGATCGCCACGGCGGCTGGATTACCTTTACCCACAATAAACCCGGGCATAATCCAGTTGCCATCAGCCATCTTCACCGGCTCAGTCATCGGCCAGAAGCCATCCTTTACCACCGTACCCTGCGGCTGCCAACGTCCACTCTTTTCATCCAGCGTGTAGGCGCGGGTATGAACTCCTTTGCGTGTTCCATAAAAGGAACCCAGAAACGCCCAAAGGGTCTGCCCTCGCGAAAGAAAAACCCCATGACTCACGGCCAGATTATCATCCCCTACCCCCACGTCGATCGTCTGAACCTTGGACCATGTCTTGCCTCCATCTTCACTGACGCAATACCGGCCTTCCTCAGTAAGCGTATTTTCACTTCCCTTGTTGTGGCCAAAAGAGGCATAGAGCTTCCCTTTGTGCCAAGCCAAGGCCACGCCATGGAGAAAGCCGTACCCATCCACCTTGCGTTCCCACTTCTTGATAACATGAAACTGAACCCTTTTGAGGACTTCGGCTTGTGCTGTCTTGGGAAAACTCGAACCTTTCCAAAGAGGGAACCCTTCACTGCCTTGAGCCACACGATTAGGCAACTTGTGTGTGGCCGCCACCGGCCGGTATAGTCCAGTTATTTCCCTGGGCGACAAGGGCCGGTTATAAAACCGTGCTTCATCCAGAGCTCCAAAAAGGTTTTGCCAAATGCGGCCATTATCATTGACCCCTCCCAGCGTGAATGGCGCAGCGGTTTGCGGCAGGGGCTTGGTCAGTTTACAAGTGCCCTCACGTTTACCATTCACCCATAACTCACCCACCCCCGGCTTGATCACTACCCCCACTTGAAACCAATGACCGGGCTTAACTGGGATGCCAGCCTTCACTGTCTGCCATTTGCCCTGATATAAGTAGAGGGTAAAACTGTTATCGCGATCAACCATCACACTCCATTCGCGCTGGTTCTTGGCGTAGACATTCTTGGCCACAATCATCTGCTGACCGGCATTAAGGCGATAGGGATTCACCCACGTAAAAAAGGTAAACCCTTTCTCACTATGGGTGAGTTTCGCTGAATCCTTAAGCTCCAATACTGTTCCTCCATCCAAGGCCAGTGACTTGCCCTTTACTCCGGATGCCAACTGTACCTTGCCTCCCTTTGGCGTGAAATCGGCGGAGGTGGGCGCATCCAGTTTCCAGTGATGAGTGGGTTTGCCCCCCTGGAGGGTTCCCGTGGCCAGGAGGAAAACGGACAGAGCAGTCCCGTTAAAAAAAGTTGATAGCTTCACTGCCGGGAAGTGTCCCAACCGAACACCGTTTTCGTCAATCAATCACGGTACGTTTCAACGATTATTCAAGCGAATCATCATTCTGCAATCGGAACGCTTCGGCGGAAAAGCATTCTGTAAAACATATTCAGATCAGTCTTACCGACGGTTCTATATTTAACGAACTCCACGGACTCGTCAGGGTTGGTGGTATTTATTTTCACACCCCACAAGGGACTCTTTGAAGTTGGTAACATTCCGTACCGGATATCCCCGATCACTTCATCCGCTTCGGGATGTTGACATAGATAACCATCAGATAATTGATCAAAACGGGACACGTCTTTTGCCTGCGGTGTGTCTTCCTTCAACAAAGGAAACGCTTCCTTGATTTTAAGGGCTTCTATTTCTCCCCCGGGATAAATCTTTGGAGATAAACCGGGGAACACGTGAATGCCGTCCACATAATAGATCCCATCATGCAGGTAAACCGAGCGATGCAGGAAGATGTTTCCAATGCTCGGTTTAATGATGTGCTTGGTGGCGTTATGATCCCGCTGACTTATTAGTTCAGCTTGGGCTATTTCAGCCACCCGATGTTGACTGAATGCAAAGAGAAGGTAACTCAGGCAAAAAAGTGAAGCCGCTCGCGGAGCCCAAATGCGACGGTGCCAAACACCCAATATTACCAGGATAAGAAGCGGCAGACTGAACAATGGATCAATGATGGATACCAGATTCCAGGAAATCCTATCCAAGGCAAACGGCCATAAAAGATGCGTCCCGTAACTGGTACAGGTATCCAGCAATCCATGGGTTCCATAACCCAGAAAGCAGGCCAACCAGGTCTCACGAAAAGAGAAACGTCGGCGTGCCGCAAACCAGATCAACAAGGCAACGATCGAGGCACCCACAGGAATGAAAGCCAGTGAATGGGAAAAGTGACGATGATAATCCAAGTTCAGAAGCGGGTCAGCCGAGGAACTAATTAGGGTGTCCAGATCAGGAGCCAGCCCGGCAATAGCTCCACATAACGCCGCACGATGTTGAGCCTTTGATTCAGAAAAAGACTGGGCGAGGGCAGAACCTACCAGTCCTTGAGTCAGTAAATCCATTGGTAACGAACCATCATCTCGTGCAAAAACAAAATCTGACGATCCAGAGCAAAGGCATACCTGAACTAAACCTCACTAAAGGTTTCGGTGCTACCGCCAAAACTTTTGGCTTCCACGCCCAGCTTGTGGAGCATGGTAAGATAAAGGTTGGAGAGCGGCAGCTCGGTGTAGTTCATCTCACCACGCCAGCCCGCATCAGTACTAATCCCTGCGGTAGCCTGATGCTTGTCGTTGCCTTGGCCGTACTTGAGGTATTGGCCGTGATTGAAACCGATATTTCTCCCACCCAGCAGGAGCAGCGGATAGTTGCGTGAGAGATGAAAGGCACTTGAAGCCGAACCAAACAAGAGCGCGGTGTTATCAAGCATATTGCCCTCACCGCCAGGCTCAGGCGTTGCCTTGAGCCGACCGGCAAAGCGGCCAAGCTCCTCATTGATAAACCTACAGTAGATACCAAAATTCTTGTAGCCATCAGGCTTCTTGGTTTCATGCGATAAATAATGCGTTCCCTTGAACCCTACCGCGCGCGCGAGGTAATCGCTGATACCCACACCGTTTTCCCGCCCGAGCTGATAGGTTACCGTACGCGTGGTGTCGGTCTTGAACGCGAGGTAAATCAGCTCATACATGGTGCGCAGGAAATTGCGCGGATCCTCAGGCGTTATGTCGAGCTTGAGATGGTCCGTGTCCACGCGCGGCATGGGAATATTCAACCAGCGCTTGGCTTTCTCGACCTTCACTTCGGTATCCCGCACGGACTGAAGGTAATCAGCGAGCGTTTTCTGATCGTGCCTGGATAGGGAACGATTGAGCGAACGCGCATCCTCCAACAGGTCATCGAGGGCACTTTTACTCAAGGCAAGGCGGCGTGCAGCATCCGGACCGCTCTTTACGAAGAGCATGTCAAAGATGCGCTTGGGCTTGTGCTCAGCAGGAATCGGTCGACCCTGGGCATTGTAAGACAATGTGTGCGACCCGCGCGGCGAACCGGTACCGCCATCAGTAGACATTACCAAAGATGCATGCCGCGTGTGCTCACCAGCATGGGCAGCAAACACCTGATCAAGTGAAATGCTGTTTTGATAAGAGTCATCCATTGCGCCTGTATCGGCGCCGGTAAGAAACTGGTCGGCATTGCGGTGCCCATGAACATGCCGAACCGCCGGGTGCGACAAACCGGAAAAAACGGTCAATTCATTACGCAAGGGCTCAAGTGTCTCCATACACTTGGTGAGGGTGAAATCCTTACGCCCGCCGTGAGGAAACCAGCTCCAGTCTTTGAAAGAAGGATCCTTCTCCAACGGCATGGGCACACCATCAGGAAGGTAAAAGCAGGCTAATCGCTTGCGTTGCACAGAATTACCCGCCGCCTGAGCCGCAGGGGCAAACGTTTCGAGCCAGGGCAGCGCCAGCGCTACACCGGCACCCCGCAGAAATTTCCGACGATCAAGGGAGGATAAATTCATGTTCATCGCCTTCGCTCCTTCGCACTTAATTTAACTGAAATAAATCACTTTTCACAATCAGAAAGACAAGGCCGGCCAAACCATCACCATCCTGACGCAGCGAAGTGGTGATGCGATCCACCTCGGCGCGGTCACCAAAGGTCAAGGGCCGGCCCAACGCATAAGCAGCCATTTTGTGAGCAATCGCACGTGCAAACTGAGCCTGCCGATTGGCCAATAGATAATTTTTCAGACCTTTCATGCCGTGCAACTCATCCTTGTTGAATAAAACGCTGGTGGCATCAACCGGTTGATCACTGATTTTGTCACGCCACTGACCGAGTGCATCGAAGTTCTCAAACGCGATGCCCCACGGATCGATCTTGGAGTGACAGGAAAGGCATGCCGGATCATTTCGGTGATCCTCCATACGCTGTTTAAGCGTGAGCTTTAGTATCTCAGGATCGGCCAAGTCAATCTCCGGCACTGCCGGTGGTGGTGGGGGAGGAGGATCGTTGAGCAGATTTTCCAGCAGCCAGATACCGCGCTTGAGGGGATGCGAATCCTTACCGTTTGAGTTCATTGCCAGTAAACCCGCCTGTGTGAGCAACCCGCCGCGCTTGATCTCCATCATCAGCTTCACCTTGCGCAGTTGATTGCCGAACACCTCCGGTAATCCGTAATGCCGTGCAAGCCGGTCATTCACCAGTACATAATCAGCGTGTAGAAATTCTGTCACCGGCCGATTGTGCTGCAGCATATGGTTAAAAAGAGCCACTGGTTCCTGCTTCATCGCCTCCATCAATAGCGGATCAAGCTTGCCGTATGTCTTGGGGTCAATCTTTACATAATCCAACTGATCCATTCCCAACCATTGACGTGTGAAGTGCCGCGCAAACCGTTTCGCCTTTGGATCGGCCAACAGCCGCCGCGTTTGCTTTTGCAACTGCACCGGATCGCGCAGCTTTCCTTTGCTGGCGAAAGATAAAATCTCCTCATCCGGCGCACTATTCCACAGAAAAAACGACAAGCGACTGGCTAATTCGAAATCTGAAATACGCTGACTACCTTTTCTCTCCTTGCCAGCTCGAACAAGATACAAAAAATTTGGTGAGGATATCACAGAGGCAAGCACCTCCACCATCGCCTCCTGGAAATCTTCGCACTGCGCTCGCAGCTTGCCGTACAGTGCCAGTTTCTGTTCCACCTCGGAGTCGCTCACTGACCTGCGCCAGGCACGGCTCATGAAACGCGTGAGCACTTCACGTGCGTAGGTTTTATCATCGGCCTCCTTGCGCTCATGGAAAATACGTGTGTGTGATTGAGGCGGCCATTCATCCGTTACCGGAGCAATAATCTCCACGTAATCAATTACCAATGCAACCGGGGCGCTGGAGGTATTGCGTAGATCCAGAAACTCCGCAGGGTTGGGCAATTGACCCAGCTTATGTGTTGCACGGAATGCGTTGCGCGGAATTTCGGCAAGCGGCACGTCCCAATGATAAAAGCGCGGCTTGTCCGGCGGCGCATCGATGGTCAGGTCGGGGCTACCGACGTTTGCCGATATACGCGAATCATTACTTGGCTGATTACCGAAATATAAACGCACCGTTGGCAGGTGGTCGCCCTCACTTGAGGCACGCGCGGCTCGAATGCGCACGCGCATGGTGCCTGAGTCCGGCAATCCGTTGCCTACATCAATAATGAATTTCTGATTGGCCGGTATAACAACAACATCCGATAAAACCGCAGGTATCTCCGGACGCTTGGCCGCAGGCTTCCACGCATACTTCGCACCACCATAACTCCATTGTGTCCTGAGGGCATGGCCAGTAACCAAATTCTTGAAGTGCGTACTGCCTGGTTTTGGCCCGTACTTGTTGGCTTCCTTTTTCTTGGCGTCATCCAGCTTGATAACACCATTTTTAATCTGCTTCTTTTTCTTTTCTACAAAATCCGCATAGGCAGCATCAACCTTGGCTGAGGCTGCTTTCATCGTTATACCATAATAAACCGGCGCCGGACGCTCACCACGCACGGTGGCCAGTTCCAGTGCACGACGCGCCTGGGCGCGGTATTGAGCGAACTGTCCGGAAGTCATTTGCAATAATTCAGAGCTGTTCTTGAAGCCATCCTCTGAAGTTGTCTCC
>JASLKQ010000098.1 GCA_030747505.1 Verrucomicrobiota bacterium
TTGGAATCCCGATGAATCAATCGGATTCAAGATGTACCCGCTCGCGCTGGAGACCATTCGCAAAGCCTTGGCGGATTTGGATCAGCAACAGATCAAATATCGCCTCGAAGGGTTCATGTGGCATCAGGGTGAGAACGACATGTTCAACAAGGACTACATGCCCAATTACGGCAAAAACCTGAAAAACTTTCTGGCCAAATGGCGGCGTGACCTCAAGACCCCCAACCTGAAATTCTATATCGGTGAACTCTGCACCAAGACCATCTGGGGCATGGACCTGCGCCCGCGCATGTACGCCATCAGCCTCGGCCAACGCGAGGTGACCAACGCCGATCCACGAGCTGAGTATGTGCCCACCTCGCATGTGGGTGCAGAGATAGGCCGGCCTGTGGGGCTGCATTACCACTACGGCACGCTGGGGCAACTGCAGCACGGCGAAAATTATGCGAGCGCCTACCTGCGCACCATCGGCATTAAACTCAATACCCCGCGCCCCTTAAAAATATGGCCCTACAAAAAAGGCAGCACCGTGAAGCTCTTTATTCTGGCCGGTCACCGCAACATGGAAGGGGAACGCTCTTTTGTGCAGGAATTAAAAACCCTTAAAGGCAGGGAGGCCCTCCTCAAGGACAACCCAAAAATCGCCTACAAATATAACCTTGGAGGCGACTATCACGTTTCCGATGGCTGGGAGCCGATGGGGCTCACCGGTTATTACGATACCTTTGGGCCTGAACTGAGCTTTGCCCATGAGATAACCAGCAAAGTGAAGAGTAATATCGCCATTACCAAATTCACCCATAGCGGCTCACAGATCATTGACTGGACACCCGAAGGCAGCATGGCCAAGAGCCGGCACTTGTATCCGAAATTCATCCAGTTCGTGAAGGACTCCATCAGTGAACTGTCTGCCAAGGGGCATCAGGTGGAGATTGAAGGGATCTTCTATCATGTGGGCGAAAACGACATGTCCTTTCACCCCTACCGCAAGGAAGCGGCGGCTCGGGTGCAGACCTTCATCAACCAAAGCCGCAAGGATTTAACTCAACCCAGATTAAGATGGTATGTGAGCCAGCAACCGCCCACTGATGTAGAAAGGCTCAATAAGCTGGATGTAGTGGGCGACATGACCAGAGTCGCCGCAACCGATCCCAACTTCATTCATCTCAAGGCACTGAACCTGCCGCCACAGGAAAAGATGCTCGTCATTACCACCGAAGGCATCGTGCAATTGGGTGAAGTGATTGCCAAGGGCTACCTGAATCACCAATAAAAAACTCTGCACTATTTACAGCGCGGGCAAAGAGACTCTAACCAAACCTACTTTTTCGGAATCTCGTTAAGCGTGTAGTAGGCATTGGGGTGTAGGAGGGGCAAACCATCCTTGGAACGAAGACCGCCGGAAACCAAATGGTGCACGTGGCCCTTGACGAGACCCTCCACCTTAATGCGTACGCTCTTGTTATCCTTGGAAACCGTGGCACCGGTGACTTTCGGGGTCACATGATCGACTTCCGGACTGCCGTATTTGGACTGGAGAATATAGGTCCATGCCTTCATGGAGTAGCTGGCCACATCACCCGCGGCCTTGGGATCCACCTCATGGGTGAAGGTGAGTTCAAACCCATCAGGTTTAGCCCGCATCTCATGAATCTCAAAGGGCACCTTGCCTGTCCAGTTCACCCGATCAAGTGCAAAACGTTTGCCTCCACGGGCTCCCCAACCGCGGTCAGACCCCCCCACAAAAAGTGCGCCACTAGGATCATAGTAGGAGGGAATATTGCCAGAACCGAAGCCGGTCATAAACAGGATGGCGGCACCCTGATAGACGCCATTAACCTTTTCCAGGATCACACGGCTAACATTGGAGTGACTCTGGTCACTCACCAGCAACTGGTTCTTGAAGGGGCCAAATTTTTCATTGTTGGCAAAGGCAAAACCACTGGTCGAGTTGCCCAGCTTGGCATGCGGCAACACGCAGGCCGGCGGTACATATTCCTTTACCCGCTCGCGTTCCTTGGGAATGCGGCTGTTGCTATTGGGAGTCACAGGAGCCTTGCCCATATGCTTCTTCACCTGCGGCAAATCAAACCACCGAAACCCACCGGGATGACTCTGGAAAGAGCCCACCTTCAGGTGTTTAAGACTGCTGGAACCATTCCAAGGACCCTGATTGTCTGAATAGAAAACATCACCCAGATGATTTAGCCCGATACCGCCGGGGCTGCGGATACCGCTGGCGGTGGGAATCATCCTGCCATCCTTGGTCACACGCACGCACCAGCCGCGATAAGGAGTGGTGCTGCTGAAGGAACCGGTCAGGCAAAGCACCACCCACATGTTGCCATCAGGATCAAACTGCGAGCCGAAGGCGTACTCGTGGTAATCGCCGCTAATCCCCCAGCCATCACTCACCGTTTCAAAAATATCTGCGCGGCCATCCCCATCCTCATCCTTAATGCGGGTCACCTCACAGCGCTGGGTGGCATACAGCCAACCATCATTCCAGTGGATACCCAAGGGTTCATGCAAACCGCGCGCGTAGAGTTTTACCTTCATCTCATCGGCTTTACCCAACGGGTCACTCACCGTATAGATATCACCGCGCCGGGTACTCACTGCGAGTTTCCCATTGGGCAGCATGGCGATTCCCCCGGCCTCAAGCACCACATCCTGAGGCAAAGGGATACGCGTAAACTTATAGTAGTCCTCCTGCTTCGGGGCAGCTGCCTGCACACTGTAGCCGATCATTATTGCGGCAAGTAGAGTTAATTTATTCATCATCAAATTCTCCTTATTATTAAAGTCTAGTTGAGGGACCATTCGTACTTGGCTCGAAGGATCGCTTTGCCCTTGGCCTCTATCGGCACCAGCAACTCCTTTCCATTAGCTCCATCCCGGAGGATGGGTTTCTCCTGCGCATCAATAAGTGTTAGCTTCAATGTATTACCTATCTTCCAGCTGTCTCCCTGTTTCTCAATAGAACCGTCTGCGGCCGCCAGATAATAGTACCTGCCACTCCCCGTCAGGGTAATCTGCCGGGTGAAGGAAGGCAGAGCTCCAGCTTCGGGAATCACATAATCCTCAATTATTGTGTCACCAGCAGTGTATTTGAAAACCGGGCGGCGACCTTCCACCAGCTGGTAACCGCGGAAACGCAAGCCCTTGGCACGGTCATCATCATTATTGCCGGTCTTGAGCTCCGGCCATGGTGCCTTGTCATCGGGCAACATGGCGATCGCCTGCGCGCGCTTGAGGTTTACCAGATAATGACCTAATGGCGGCTGGAAACCCTGACCACGCCCATTCCAGTGCTTGGCACCGTCCATGAAGGCACCATGCCAGGTCATCACTATATTAAGGGCATTGGCATCAAAGCAGATATTTAACTTCTCAGGATAGCCTACTCCAATCCCGCGCGGGGATGCTCCCTGAATGAAGTTGCGGTACATGACCGCCTCATTGTTCTCCGGGTTAATGGGATTACCCGTGGCAATCGCCGGCTTCTTGCCTCCCCCTTGAGGTGCGGTATTGCGCGCCAACTGCAACTTTTTGATGCCCGGACCCGACATATCCAGAGACAAGTGTTCGCCACCGCCCTTTTCAAAAAATTCAATACGCACCAGTGCAACCCCCGCATCCAGATTAGCTGAGCCTGATTTATTGACCACCGCGTGAATTCCATCATTCACGACCACAGGCTTGCCGTTAACCAGCAACCTGGAACCATCATCAGACCCAAGGTTGAAGGTGTATCTGCCCTTCTCTTTAATCTCAAGTTCACCTTCAATGACGATGCCAAAATTATCGCGCTTCTTGGAGAAGTTGGTGTCAGCGATTCCGCTTGCGGCCTCGCCGGTTTTTACCGGCTTAAGCTTTTCGAAATCGGGCAGTTTATTCCAGGAACCCTCGTATACCCGGTAGCGGAACTTCTTCAGTGCTCCCTTGGCCACGATACCACCCGCTGCCGGCGCGGTGCCGTCACTGAGCGATTTCACGTAAGCAATCAGTGCTTCCATCTCCTCGTCATTCACTGCCGGAGGCGGAGGCATGGGAGCCGCGGCACTCTTCACCACCTTGTCGATGGGTTTGCGAATAGACTCAATAAAATAGGCCTCATCGAACTTTACCTTGGCGTCCTTGCCCCCGAACCCGAGGGTAACGGTACGTTCCTTGCCCCAAAAGTTGCCTTCGAACTTTGGAGCCTTCATGGCTACCCCCGCCAGAGCCGGAGGGCCTCCGGAAACCTCGTGGCAGGTAAAACAAATCTTGGTCTGAAAAAGCTCCTTACCCTTGGCAACAAGCGTCGCATCCTGGGCTGATAAATTCCCGACCAAACCTACGGCTGCCGCTAGCGGTAGCCACAAAAGATTCGTGCGTTTTAATTTCATAAAAAGTGAACGGCGCGAAGTGTGGCGATATGATGACAGGGGAGCAAGTGTCTCACTTCCCAAGAACGGCCCAAGTTGTTAACAGCTTATTCCTGCTAGGATTCATCCGGCTCAATAACAGGTGGATCATCATCCTGAATTGGGACCGATTCGGTTTCCACAGTCGTTTCAGGATATTTTCGCAGCCACAGCCAGCGCACCAGCCAGAATGAACTTAGAGGCCCCATTAGAACCAATACCATGCTTGGAATGATCGTCCATACAATCGGGTAAACAGCAGAATTAACCCCTTCATCCACTGCCAAATATACCCCGGACATAATTTTTTGGCGAACCGCCTTCACGGCAGCCTCGGCGCCATCGGCCTTTTCCGCCTTCAGGGTGTCACTCAAAAACTCTACTGCCTCATTGTCAGTCAGCTCGGATTTGACCTGCTGATCCCAAACAAAATTAAGTATTTCAGAGTAAATTCTCTTTTGGACGTACCCGCCACCAATCTTATCCATTTCCTCCAAGGCCTTTTTCCGGGCTTTATCTTCAGCTCCAGTTACCTTGTCAGATGTCTCTTTTAGCTTGGAGACCGCCAGCGCCAAATCCTGCTCCAGTAAGGCTGAACCATTATTATCTCCAACCTTTTCTGGCCCCAAACGCCACACCATCACCATGGCGTAGGTATTAAATACCGCCTTTTCAATGACTTCCCCTTCCCGCACCTCCTTTTTGAAAGCCCGGCCTGCACCCCAAGTCGATAGCGCAGAACTCAGTCCAAAAGATAAAGTGCCTACGATCAACACCGGCCACATCCAACGAACATATTTATACCACCTCCAAGGCGCATCCATCCATCCACGATCACGCAAGGCACGCCACATAAAAACGCCTCCCACAGTCCCCAGCACAAACCCGAATATGCCCCACAAAAGCATGTGCAGAAGGGCTTTACTGATAACACTCCCAAAACCTTTTATCGCGCCCCAACCCAAATCAAGCAGTTGCTCTCCCGTTGAATTCTCCGCCGCACCCAAGGTTCCACATAAAAACAGAACCGCGATAAAAACCAGCAATCGATACATCATTTATCTTATTTTTAAATTCTTTGTAACTTTTCTCACCCAAGGGCTATTAGATAGGGTGCGGGGCCGTCGGATTCCTCTATGTAAACCTGACGGTCTATAGAGACTAAATCCGACTCTAACAAATCAAAAAGTAATAATTGTAGTTTCTTTCTGTATTAAGGCTATTAATCTAATCAAATTAAAAAGATTCATGTTATACATTAATGACATAGATAGTTCCATGAGGTTGCTTGACAATTATTTGATTACCTATAGATTTCGCCCTCGCTTCGCGGAAGAAGGATCTTCCCGAGTGAACCCCAACGCAACCCCAACGCAGTTATATATTTACATCAATGGCTTCAAAACTAGACCTTAAGGAATGGTCAGAAAAAACAATATCTCAAGACGATTGGAATTTTTCTCCGTATTACGATCTGCCAAAGACAGCCCTCTCTCGGGTTTTTTTATGGGAGCTGGATCGTGAACTGGGAAGCGGCAAAGGACCCTTTGGGAAAGATGCCAGTAATAAAAAGTGGCTCACAGAAGTGGGCAAAGGGAACTACAAGGATTTATCTACCGCAACTGTATCAGCGAAGAATGGATCAAACTTTAAGACCGGGACGGACGGTTTAAATCTGGAGTCGGCTGGAACCAGTACCCTGCATGTATTCCAAATTAACTGGCACTGCAGTCAGCAAGAGCTGGTGGAGGCCTTTACCGAGTGGGTGGAGGAAAATCACGATACCCCCTACACCCCCTTCCCGAGCAACACGCGCGGACGCCCACGGCACCAGTTTACCTTGCTGGAGAAAATCTCAATCCATCGATTCCATAGAATAGGTTATTCGGGCGGTCCAAAGTTTTTCCGGGATAATTCGAAAGACAAATATAAGGCCGGCCTAAAGCGCATCAACTGGACGCTTGCCCAACGGGAGATGAACCTCCACCTGAAAAGGCGTTCCAAGGAACTGGACCGACTCACAAAGGCTTCAGGTAAAAATTGGAAAAACCTGTTCTACCGCTAGGCTATTAAAGATTCAACCCACTTAAGCCCTGCCCTCCAAAGCAGAGCTTATTTATTTCTCGAATCTACTGCTTGCTCCCGTCGATATAAACTGACTCACGACGTTTCTGCCCCTTGGTATCAAACAGGATCAATGTGCCGGAACCGTTGGTGATCGTGGAGGCAACTGAACCCGATAAACCCCAGGTTCTTGCACTGAGCATTTTACCTCCACGAAAATTTGCCTCCAGCATCAATTGGCCATTGGGATACCAGGAACGCTGCAACCCATCCCGTAGTCTTTTAATCTGATTGTAATCTTCATGAGGTTGACCGGAGCGATACCATCGCTGCATACGCCCATGAGGCAAACCATCCTTTATTTCAAACTTAAGTCTAACCCCGTTCTCCACGACATCATACACACCGTCAAAAGGTTGTTTTGTGTCCGGGTGAACATAGAGTGTTCCTTGGTTAGTCTTCACGGGCTCAGGTCTAAGCGGATTTGAGAAATCCTTTATTGAACCACAGCCCATCCATAGGGTTGAAATAAAACAAACGATAAACCAATGGATTTTCATAAAGTGTCTAGTCTCCTTTTCTGATAACGAATAACTGGGGTACCTGCTCATTATTCTCCCATTGCCCAATAATCTTGCGACCCTCACTGAGTTCTTCCTGGTTCATCCGGTCAGCCAAAGCTGGCAGGTGCTTTATGGCTTGTTTCTGATCCTGCAAGGCGGCCCGGCCCCACCACACAAAGGCCTCCTTACGATCAACCGTCAAACCCCCTTGGCCACGGAGAATCATCAGTCCCAGATTAAACTGGGCATCAGCATGGCCTTGATTGGACGCATTACGATACCAGCGGGCAGCCTCTTCAATCCCTTCTTCATTCTTAGCATCAACCTGCAGCAATGCTGCCAAATTGTTTTGAGCCCCCGCATGACCACCTTTGGCAGCGCGTAGACATCGGGCTATGATCTCCTTTTTTGTATCGGCGTTAGCTTTATCAGTGTCTTTCAATCGTGCCCAGTTGTATGATCCATGGACATTCCCGCCTGCAGCTGCCTTTTGATAATGGTTCACCACAACTTCTGGCGATTTCCCGGTTGCCTCGGCCATGGCTCCAAGATTATTTGATGCCCCGGCGTGCCCCTGCTCAGCCGCTTTGGTATACAGTTCCTTGGCTTTGTCCGGATTACTTTCCATCCCCCGGCCTTCCTCATTACAGATTCCCAGATAATATAAGGCTCCCGCATGGCCCTGACTTGCCGCTTTCCTGGCCCATTGCAGCACAAGCTTGGGATTCTTTGGAGCTCCGCCAATGCCCAAAAGATGCAAAGCTCCAACCTCATACTGCGCCTGCGCATCCCCCTCATTGGCCATATCAATAATATCACGCAGGTTACGTGGAGAAGCCGGCCAGCCTTCCTCCAAATATTGCTTCAGTGGCTGGTACGCTTCAACCGCTCTTTTGGCAATGGTCGTTTCGTGAACATGAAATGAATTCACCGCCGCCAACCGCTCGAACTCCGTGGTACGTGCCACCCAATAGATAGCCTCATTCAAATCACGTTTGGTTCCTCGACCCTCTATATAAATTTGAGCCAAACGCATTTGGGCACCATAAGTATAATCCTTTTTGCTTCGGTCATACTCGGCACGGTGATCATTTTCCGCAGCCCGCTTGAACCAGTAGACAGCCTTTTCCAGGTCAGGTTCGGTCCCTTCACCGGTGTCATAGCGCAGGGCAAGAAAATACTGACCCCGACCATTGTCATTCTCCGCAGAACGTTTGTGCCACATGAAAGCTTTCTCTTTATCCTGCTCTATGCCTGATCCATTAAAGAGCCTCATGGCAATGTTGTTCTGCGAAACATCGTTGCCGCGCTGTGCCGCCTTCAGATACATCTCTGAAGCTTTCTCTCCATTTTCATCCCCTCCGGCCCGACCGTTTCCGTGCATCCAACCCACATTATTGATTGCCCCCGGGTGGCCTTGGACTGCTGCTTTTTGATACCATTCCATTGCTGCAGCATCGTTCTTGGCCACACCGTTCCCTTTTTGGTTTCGTGCCCCAATAAGAAACTGCATGTTTGAATACCCTGCCTCGGCTCCAGGCATATGCCACTTGATTGACTCGGAGAAATTGCGTGGCCCCAACCGGGTGGTTGCCAGCAGGTTCCCCACGAATAGTTGAGCCTGCCGATCGCCCTTCTCGGCCATGTCCATTAGCTCGGGTAAGGCTTTACGGTACTGACGCTTTGCCTTGCTCCTTTGGCGATGGGTTCCCTTCCCATCCCAATATTGATCGGCCTCTTCTACTGCGGCAATGGGATCACCCAGCTCAGCTCCCTGACGGTTGAAGGCCAGTGCCCTGGCTCGATCCTGCTCCAACCCGCCCCATCCGCGGTAATAGAGAAGCGCCAAAGCCTGCATTGCCTCGGTGTTCTTGGCTTCCACCAGTTTAGGCAACGATTGCACAGCAGAGGCAAAGGCCTCATCACTTTTCTTCACATCCGGATCAGTTCCGGTGCCGTACCTATACATCTGCCCAAGGTGGTAATGCCCCAGACCATACCCGCCGGCCGCTGATTTTTCGGCGTAACCAAATGCCGCCTTAAGATCGACCGGAGTCCCCACCCCAAATATCAATAATCGACTGAGCTGATACTGGGCTGCAGCATTTCCCTCTTCTGCCCGCTCTTTAAGCTGGGAAAATTCCACCTCCAAGGCCAGAGCAGCCTCCTTGAGTTTGGCCTCAAGGCCATCACCTCTTGTTGGTCGGGATTCCGGTGCCCCGTCACTCGGTTGGGCGATTACTGAGGCAAACAAACCCAATACAAGCACACTGCCAACCCGAGAAATTACTGCCAGCCTCATGGGCGATAGAATGGAACAGACCATTGAATTTGTCGCGCGAAATGTAATTGAATTATTCGCCCCCCTGGCGGAGCAGTGTGGCCCGATAATCATGGTACACATTGGTTTGGACGTCCACCACTTCCACCCAACGGCCCTGAAGTTGGACTGTGGTGCCGTTTACCGTGATTCGCTCGCCCTGCTGATATTCCTGTCTCTTCACCAGTTCCTGCTCCCGTCGATCAAATTCTTTCGAGAAAACTACCAGCGTCGCACCGAGCTTTCCTGCCAATTTATGAAGGTGATTTATACGGGGAGAACCGGAGGTATTAAACTCGGATGAACCCAGAATCTCCCATCCCCCATCGGTATGAGTCTTTACCCGCGCATCATGGTTTCGTGGCAGAACGTTTTGTACTGAAGGAGCAATTTGCCCATCAGAATTCTGCTCAGATACCTCAATTTGCGCCATGTAATTACGACTATAGTAGTCAGTCGAAAGACGATCCAAAATGGAGGTGCATCCACTAAGCACAATACACAGAAAAAAAACAAAACGCATTGCGCCGGCAAGCGTGATATTCAGCGTTCACAAGTCAATGCTAATAAAAAAAGAAGCCGCCAACGGGAAGGAGTGGGGGGATCCCGTTGACGGTTCAAATGCGGACATATAGGGGGACATCCGCAGGGAGGTTATTAACAATAATAATCCTGAAATGTCAATAACCTGATCCGGCAAGTTTGGCTAATTTATCCCCTGTCAGCCGAAAAATTCGCCATTCTGAAAGTTGTTTAGCCCCCAATTTCTCGTAAAAATCGATTGCATTCCGGTTCCAATCCAAAGCCACCCATTCAAAGCGCGGACACCCTCGTTCCAACGCAATCCCGGCCAGATGTGATAAAAGAGCCTTGCCGATACCTTTACAGCGATATTCAGGATTCACATACAAATCCTCCAAATATAATCCAGAGCGCCCCATGAATGTGGAAAAATTTTCGAAAAACACCGCGAAGGCAGCCCCCTTGTCTTCGGATGGCGATTACAGCGTTTCCCTTAAACAGGCGCTTCGCCAGTTTTTAGTTCGCCGAGGGGG
>JASLKQ010000099.1 GCA_030747505.1 Verrucomicrobiota bacterium
CGCTGGGGGGAGCTAAAGGAAATCCAGGGAGCCGCCATATATCTGGCCAGTGATGCAGCCAGCTACACCACCGGCGCTATGATCAGTGTGGATGGCGGCTGGACCGCGCAATAGCTCCGCGGCTATTGCGCGAATAGAACACAACTGTTAGCGTCAAAGGGTAAATGCACCGCTGGCTGATCATTCTGATACTGAGCAACACCCTGGTTTACAGCGAGTCGGCAAACCAATTGCCCTGGTCTTTCCTGCCACTCAAGGAATCATCTCTACCCACGCTACAAAATAAAGAGTGGCCACAAAAACGTTTGGATCACTTTATCCTCAAGCAAATTGAATCCAAAAATCTTCAACCTGCTACCCCTGCAGATGACCGTGTGCTTTTGCGGCGTTTGTATTTTAATTTAATCGGTTTATCCCCGACTCAAGAGCAATGGAGCAATTTTAGTCAGCGCGCGAAAAAGAATCGCGCGACAGCCATTAAAGAGGAAATCAACACTCTGCTCGCCTCCCCCCATTACGGCGAACGATGGGCACGCCATTGGTTGGATTTGGCAAGG
This sequence comes from Verrucomicrobiota bacterium, assembly GCA_030747505.1. Classification (GTDB taxonomy): domain Bacteria; phylum Verrucomicrobiota; class Verrucomicrobiia; order Limisphaerales; family UBA1100; genus UBA1100. The sequence goes on from JASLKQ010000099.1 coordinate 558, forward strand.
TACACTGACAAGACCGCCAGCTGGCTTAACTCAACAGCCGATGCCTGGCGTTATCGTGATTGGGTCGTGGGAGCCTTTAATGAGGATCTGCCCTACAACGATTTTGTCAAAAAACAGCTGGCCAATGATCTCATAAAAAACAACAACCCAACCGAAAACGCCGCGCTGGGTTTCCTCGGCCTGAGCCCAACCTACTGGAAGGAACTGCAGTTACCCCCTGAAATCATCAAGACCACCGTAGCCGATGAATGGGAGGAACGAATGGATGCGGTGGGTCGTACCTTTCTTGGCCTCACGCTGGGCTGTGCGCGCTGCCACGACCACAAGTTTGAGCCCGTGTCACAGGCTGACTACTACGCCATCGCCGGCGTATTTGCCAGTGTTCGCATCGCCGACCGGCCAACCATCTCAGAAGAACTTTGGAAGCCGGTCACCAAAGCCCGCACTCAGGTGGCCGCGCTGGAAAAACAGGTGGCCACGTTGAAAAAGAAAAAGCCAGCACCCAAGTCGACTGGCGTAAGGACCCCTGCCTTTGCTGAAGACACGGCCACCGCGATCGACAAGCTCAAGCCGATACTCTATGAGCCACTGAACACAAAACCGGCAAAACTGGCCGTGGAAAAAGGCGTAGCAATTTCGATGGAACAATTTGCCACCTTCACTAGTGGCCGACTCCATGCCAAGGTGCCGGAGTTGGGCACGGCCTACACGGTGGGATTTTGGTTCCGCAATAACCTGGCCAATACCGACCGACCGGTGACCGGCTATCTATTCTCGCGCGGTGCCGACGGCGCGGCGCGTGCGCCGGGCGATCACCTTGGAATTGGCGGCACTTCCACCCAAGCCCGTGGCACTCTCTTCCTTTACAACGGTGACGCAGCCAAGGGATACATTGGTGGCAAAACCGTTATCACACCAGGCACCTGGAATCACGTGGTACTCACACGCAACGGCAATCAGGTAACAGCCTGGTTAAACGGCGCATCGGCCCCGGAGTTCACGGGAAACATCAAGGCCACCGCCATGGACTCCAGGGAGTTCTTCCTCGGCGGACGCAATGAGAGGTTTGCTTTGATCAATGGTCGAATCTCGCACCTCGCATTTTTTGACCGCGCCTTAACAGGCCCTGAAGCAAAACAGCTCCATGCCGCTGCCGGATTACCTCAGGGGCCGATCATCAAGCCAATAGAAAAAAACAATCCTGCTTTAGTCGCCAACAATTCAAAGCTGGAGATAGCCAAATTGGAAAAGGAAATTGCCTCGATAAAGAAATCAACCCCCCACTACAATATGCCTACGGTCAATGGCGTGACCGAGGCAGCGCTCTTCGTCAATCCCAAGGGTAATGGCACACATGGAACAGCACTCGACTATAAGCAGGGGAAAGCACGAGATTTACCCATCCATAAACGTGGCGATCCAAACACCACTGGCAAAACCGTGCCACGCCGTTTCCTGGGCGCATTCCCGGCTGAGACAAATGTTCCCCGTGATTTTAAACATGGAAGTGGTCGATTGGATTTGGCTGAGGCGATCGTGGAAGAAGGGGCACCCCTGACTGCACGAGTCATCGTAAACCGGGTATGGCAACATCACTTCGGTCGTGGCCTTTGCCCTACCCCAAGTGAATTGGGCCATTCCGGGGAAGCCCCCACTCATCCGGAATTACTTCAGGATTTAGCGACCCGATTTATCGCAAATGGCTGGTCCATCAAATGGCTGCACCGGGAAATTCTACAATCAGCTACCTGGCAACAGGGAATTGAAAATCCTGATTCAGAAAAAACCGACCCGACCAATCGGCATTTGGCCCGCATGCAACGCCGCCGGCTGGATGTTGAAACCTGGCGCGATGCCATGCTCCAGGCCAGCAACCAGATGGACCTTACCCTGGGCGGAGAACCTATGGATTTGGAGTCCAGGAAAAACAAGCGTCGCACACTCTACGGATCCATTCATCGCCGCGAACCCAACCAGATGCTGCGCATCCATGATTTCCCGGACCCCACCGCACACGCACCCACACGGCCCCAGACCATTACGCCCCTGCAGCAACTCTTCAGCTTGAACGGACCCTTTATCCTTCAACAAGCTGAAGCACTGGCTGGCATTTTAATGAAGCAACCCGGGGTTGAGGAAGGTATCCGTACTGCCTATCAAAAACTCTTTCAGCGCACGCCGCGTGCGGCTGAGTTAAACATTGCCAAAACTTTCCTTAAAGGAAAGGAAACCGATGTCGCAACATGGACACAATATGCACACGCGTTACTGGCAGGAAATGAATTTCAGTTTATTGATTAATGATTGAGCCAAACCCCATTAACCGCCGAGCAGCACTGGCAAGCCTGGGTGCCGGCATGGGTACCTTGGGGTTGTTTAATTCATTGCAGGCAGCCACGGACATGGCTCCACATTTTGCGCCACGTGCCAAGAGGGTCATTCATCTCTTCATGAATGGAGGACCTTTTGGTCCGGACTTTTTGGATCCCAAACCGGCACTAAAGAAATACGAAGGCCAGCGTCCCGAAGGCACGGACCTGCGTACCGAACGCCCCACCGGCGGGCTACTCAATGCTCCGTACAAATACACCCGGCATGGACAAAGCGGTTTACCCGTCAGCAGTCTATTGCCGCACACGGCCAAATTCGCCGATGAACTATGCGTGCTACGTTCCGTTCACACCGATAATCCAAATCACGGACCGGCACTACTCTTGATGAATAATGGCACCATGACCCCCAAGGTTCCCAGTATGGGTGCGTGGATGAGTTACGGATTAGGCACGGAAAACTCCAATCTTCCACCGTACATTGTGTTGTGCCCTGGTCGCCCTGTGCGTTTTTCTATTTTATGGAACAGCGCCTTTCTGCCTTCGCAACACCAGGGCGTGTATATCAACCATTCCAAGATTGCGCCCAAGGAAATGATCCCGTGGCTGCGCAACACCAAGCTGGATCCGACTGTGCAACGCCGTCAGCTCGATCTCATGCAGGCACTTAACCGCGAACACCTCGCGCAACAGAACACTCCGGATTTGGCTTTGGAAGGCCGTATCGAAGCCATGGAAACAGCGTACCGCATGCAGTTTGCCGCAACTGACGCCTTCGATATAACAAAGGAACCGACAAAGGTACGCGAAGCCTACGGCAAGGGACACTTTGCCAATGGTTGCCTATTGGCACGGCGCCTATCCGAGCGCGGGGTGCGGTTTATTCAGGTGTACTACGGCAATGGCCAGCCTTGGGACACACATAGCAACCACAACAAAACAACACCCAATCTTGCAAAGAATATAGACCAACCCATGGCCGCACTGCTGGGTGATTTAAAATCCCGCGGCCTGCTGGAAGACACCCTCATTGTGTGGGGCGGGGAATTTGGCCGCACGCCTGTCAGTGAAAACGGCAACGGCCGTGACCACAATCCGCATGGATTTATGATGTGGCTGGCTGGCGGCGGCGTAAAGGGAGGTACAACCTACGGTGAAAGTGATGCCTTCGGATTTAAGGCAGAACAAAACCGCATGCACATCCATGACCTGCATGCCACACTGCTGCACCTGCTGGGCATCGACCATGAACGGCTCACCTATCGCCATGCCGGCCGTGATTTTCGGCTCACCGACGTCCATGGTTACGTGGCCAAAGAAATTCTGGCATAACCCACCCGCCTCGATCTTGAGGTAACTATTATTGAGACAATGCGTCTTTTAATGTATAGGTAACTGCAGATGATTAAGCACCTGAACCAATCCTTTATACTGCTCTTTTGCGGATGCTTTGTGCTGTTTACTGCGGTTGGTTTTTCCGCTGAACCCAGTGCTGAAGGCTTGGCGTTCTTCGAGAAAAAAATCCGGCCAGTTTTAGTTGAGCACTGTTACAAATGCCACTCAGCCGACAGTGAAAAAATCCGGGGTGAATTACTGGTTGATACCCGCGACGGTCTTCTTAAGGGAGGTGAATCAGGGCATGCTGTTGTTCCTAAAAACCTCGAAGCCAGCATTCTTATTGAAGCCATCGGGCATGAAGATGAGGACCTGGCGATGCCCCCCAAGAAAAAACTTCCCGCTTCAGTCATCGCCGATTTTGAAAAGTGGATTATGATGGGAGCCCCTGACCCTCGTGATGGCACTGGTCCCATTGAGAAACCCAACTGGGACAAGGCCAGGGATCACTGGGCATTCAAGGCTCCACAGAAACCAGCCTTGCCTGAGGTAAAACAGACCGAATGGGCCCGGACTGATGTTGACCGGTTTATTTTTTCCAAACTGGAGGAGCAATCATTAAAACCGGCCAAGTATGCGGACCGACGAACTTTAATCCGTCGACTTTTCTTTGACCTCAACGGAGTGCCACCCACCCCAGGGGAAGTGGAGGATTTCGTAGCCGACAAAAATCCTCAAGCCTACAGCAAACTTGTCGACCGGCTCCTTGCTTCTGAAAGCTTTGGGGAGCGCTGGGGCAGGCACTGGCTGGATGTAGCCCGTTACGCCGAGTCAAGCGGCAAGGAAACCAATCTAGCCTACCCCCATGCCTGGCGCTATCGCGATTACGTGATCGACTCCTTCAACTCAGACAAACCCTACAACCAATTTATCCGCGAACAGCTGGCCGGCGACCTGATGCCCGCACGCGACAACCCGCACCGGGCTGAACTGATGACCGCCACAGGATTCCTTGCCCTGGGACCCAAGTCACACAACGAACGCAGCCGGATGCAATTTGCCGTGGACATGGTCGATGAACAAATTGAAACCCTGTCCCGGTCCATGCTGGGACTCACGATTGCCTGTGCCCGCTGTCACGATCACAAGTTCGATCCAATCCCCCAAAATGAGTATTATTCGATGGCCGGGATCCTTTATAACACCGAAACCCATTTCGGCACCATCCAGGGTCCTGGAAATCGCCACAGTTCCCGGCTGCTTAATTTACCGACGGAAACGACAGACACCCCAGGGCGAACACTCACTGCCACCGAAAGAACACGTCTTGAAAAAGCACTTGCTGATAGCAAAAAAGACCGGGACCAACTCGTCGCTCAAGCCCGCCAGGAACGACGGGATGGTTCTGGCGATATTCAACGCACTCTTTTTCGCACCCGGGTAGCCAATAGCCGGGTTAGTGATATCACTGAGAAACTCGGTGGTTTTAATGAAAACGGCCAATCGATTCCCCGGGCCATGGGGGTAAGAGACCGCGGTTTTGTCAGGGAAACCCGAGTCCTGGAACGGGGGGAAATTAATCAACCCGGTGAAAGAGTTGGTCGCGGTTTTGTGTCCATTGTTAATCCAGACTTTAAACCTTTCTTTAACCGGCGCGGCAGCGGCCGGCTCCAGATGGCCGAGTGGATTGTCAGCCCGGGCAACCCCCTGACCTCCCGTGTCATGGTCAACCGCATTTGGCACCATCTTTTTGGGCAGGGCCTGGTCCGCAGCATGGATAACTTTGGATCCACCGGTGAAGCCCCCAGTCATCCGGAACTTCTCGATCACTTGGCAATTCAATTTGTCGACCAGGGGTGGTCGGTCAAAAAGATGATCCGCCAAATTGTCTTGAGTCGCACTTACAGAATGACTTCAAGTTATGATTCAGAAAATTTTCAGGCCGACCCGGAAAACCGTTACCTGTGGCGGGTAAACAAACGGCGACTGGACGCCGAGTCTATTCGCGATGCCATGCTTTCGGCCAGCGGCCTTTTGGACTGGGATCGGCCGCGAGACTCATTGGTCGCCAAGGCGGGCAATGGCCAGGTCAATCGCAGCCGAAACCTGCAACCGCGGAACCTGATACAGACCTTTGACCACCGCTCGGTGTTTCTGCCAATCGTACGTGATTTGGTTCCACCTTCCCTTGCTCTGTTTGACTACGCTGAACCTTCACTGGTGACCGGCAAGCGGGATGTCACCACGGTTCCCTCCCAGGCTCTCTATCTAATGAATGATCCTTTCGTATTACGGGCAGCCGATAACATGGCGCGCCGGGTCTTTGAGAAAGCCTCTTCGCCGGAAAAACGGGTTCAACTTGCCTACCAGCTTGCCTATGGTCGCCAACCCAGCAACCGCGAGATTAATTCCACCCGCCAGTTCTTTGAACGGTTTCAGGCTGAACAAAAGAAACAAACCTCATCACGTATCAATAATAACCGCGGATCTGCCTGGAGCTGTTTTTGTCAGGCTCTCCTTTGCAGTGCTGAATTCAGATATCTTAATTAATCATGAATCCTAATCCCAACTCTCTGGCCCATCTTTCACGCCGTGAAATACTCAAAAGTGTTTCCTCTGGCTTCGGTTATCTCGCTCTGGCCGGCATGTGTGCCGAGGCTGCTGAAGAAAATCCTTTGGCGCCTAAATCCCCGCACTTTGCACCCAAGGCCAACCGCGTCATTTTTTTCTGTATGCGCGGCGGCCCTTCCCACGTGGATACTTTTGATTATAAGCCGCTGCTAAAAGTCGATGCCGGCAAACCCGGGCTTGGACGACGCGGAACCAGCAGCCGGGCCAAGCTTATGCCTTCTCCATGGCAATTTGCTCCACACGGCCAGAACGGTCTGCAGATTTCAGAGCTGTTCCCGCACCTGGCCAAGCATGCTGATAAACTGTGTATGCTCAATGGCATGCACACTGACCTGCCCAATCACCCGCAGGCTTTTGTAAAAATGCACACGGGTAATTCCCAGTTTGTGCGCCCTTCACTGGGCGCCTGGACGCTCTATGGGTTGGGCACTGAGAACAAAAATCTCCCCGGCTTTATTGTGCTCAGTCCGCAAACCGGTTTTGGGGGGGCACAAAACTATGGCAGCGCATTTCTCCCGGCCATCTACCAAGCCACCCCGATCCGGGGTTCGCGTAGCGGAAGCGGGCAGGTCAGCAACATCCGCAACCCGCGCCTGCCCAGCGCAAACCAGCGCATCCAGCTGGATCTCGTTCAATCCTTAAACCAGGGGCAACTGGAAAAAGACAAGGTCAATCCGGACATTGAAGGAGTCATCGAATCCTTTGAATTGGCTTTTCGGATGCAGAACGAGGTGCCTCAGCTCATGGATGTCAGCAAGGAGCCCGCACGCATTCGACAGGCTTACGGACTGGAAAATCGTGCCACCCAAACTTTTGGTCGCCAATGCCTGCTTGCCCGGCGCATGGCTGAATCAGGGGTTCGCTTTATCGAGCTAAACTCAGGAAACTGGGACCAACACCGTGACTTAAACAATGCCTTGGAACGCAACTGCCGCAGCATTGATCAACCCATGGCCGCACTGCTGGCAGACCTGAAGGAGCGCGATATGTTAAAGGACACGCTGGTGATGTGGGGCGGAGAATTTGGCCGCACACCCCACGCACAGAATGGAGATGGCCGTGACCACAACAACCGTGGCTACACCATGTGGATGGCAGGCGGTGGTGTCAAAGGCGGTATGGCTCATGGCAGCACAGATGAATACGGCTATGCTGCAGTGGAAGGCAAAGTGCACATTCACGACTGGCACGCCACCATCCTGCATCTGATGGGCCTAAACCATAAACGCCTGACCTTCAATTATGCCGGACGCGACTTCCGTCTGACCGATGTGCATGGCAATGTGGTGAAAGAAATTCTGACCTAATCCTTCGCCCCTTAGATGTAACTACCTTTAAAGAAGTTGCGTCTTTCATTGTACAGGAATTCATCAATGAATGACCTCTCAAAACACCTTCTGATTGCTCTATTTTTCGGCGCTCTAATGCCTGGAATCCAAGGTGTTGATGCCGCCAACCCAAGCCCTGAAAAAGTAGCGTTCTTTGAGAAAAAAATTCGGCCGGCATTGATAAAGTATTGTTATGAATGCCACTCCGAAGAAAGCGGCAAAACGAGAGGCGGCCTGTTGCTGGATACAAAGGAGGGCATGCTGCAGGGAGGCGACAACGGCAATGTCCTGGCCGGAGACCCCTATACGAAATCCCTGTTTTGGGAGGCAATCAGCTGGGCCGATATGGATATGGAAATGCCGCCAAAGAAGCAAATGCCCGCAGAAGTCATCCAGTCATTCGGTACCTGGCTCCAAATGGGGGCCCCGGATCCGCGAAGCCGGCAGAAGCTCGTGTTGAAATCAAAGGTGGACCTGGAGTCGGGCCGAAAGCATTGGGCATTTCAAAGCCTCACCGCCACTCCGGGAGCTACGATCGATTCGCTGGTCTCGGCCAGATTGACCGACTCCTCCCTTACCCCGGTTGGTCCTGCCGATGCCCCGACTCTATTGCGCCGGCTTTCCTTTGACCTGATCGGCCTGCCTCCCTCGCCGGAAGAACTAGCCACCTTCAGTGCAGCTTGGCAGCACAACTCGAGGGCCGCAATCATCGTCAAGGTGGATGAGTTACTCAAGCGGCCGCAGTTTGGCGAACGTTGGGGGCGGCACTGGCTGGATGTCGCCCGCTACGCCGAATCAACCGGCAAGGATGTCAACGTCACCTACCCGCATGCGTGGCGTTACCGCGACTATGTCTTTGATGCCTTCAACGCAGACAAGCCCTACGACGAATTCATCAGGGAACAGATCGCCGGAGACATGCTGAAGATTAAGTCCGATGATGAGTGGCAGGAGCATCTCATTGCCACGGGTTTTCTGGCCATGGGAACCAAGGGACTCAACGAGCGTAACCCGCGACAAGCCCGGATGGATGTGGTGGACGAGCAAATCGATATCATGAGCCAGGCCGTGCTGGGATTAACCGTCTCGTGCGCCCGTTGCCACGACCACAAGAATGATCCGATCCCGATGACCGATTACTACGCGCTGGCTGGAATTTTTCTGAGTACCAAAACCTATTACGGAACAGTTCCATCGGCTCAAAACCGCCGGTCCACCGGCCTGATTCAGCTTCCTTTGGCTGATCCGATGCAGGCAAAGAACCGACTCAGCGCAACCGACATTCAGCGTCTGAAGGATCAGCACCGCCAACTCATCATGACCCGCCGAACCGCGCGCAACAACGAAAAGACCTCGCAGCAGCAATTGGCCAACATCCGTCGCCGTATTGCTGAAGTTGAAGCCACCCTCGCCGAACTGGATGAGAATGGCATCCCGACAACACAAGCCATGGGCGTACTGGAAACAAAAGAACCCATCGAGGCCAACGCGCTGGTTCGGGGCGATGTCGAAAAGCCGGCACAGAAAGTGCCGCGTGGTTTTCTGCAGGTGCTGCCTGCGGGAGGCCCGGCCACAATCCAACGTGGAGAAAGCGGCCGACGCGAACTGGCCGATTGGTTGACTGCCAAGAACAACCCGCTGACTGCCCGGGTAATGGCCAACCGCATCTGGTTGCAGCTCTTTGGGGAGGGACTGGTGACCTCACCGAACAACTGGGGCCTCACCGGCCATAAACCGACGCACCCCAAGCTACTCGATCACCTTGCCCTCCATTTCATGACCCAGGACTGGTCGGTCAAGAAACTGATCCGCTCCATCGTGCTCTCGGAAACCTACCAACGCAGTTCCAGGATGCATCACGCCAATTACCAGGTCGACCCGGACAACAAGCTGTTGTGGCGCGCCAACCCGCGACCTCTGGATGCCGAGGCACTGCGCGATTCCATCCTCACCGCCGGTGGCGGGCTGGACCTCAAGCGCCCCTACGGATCTCAGGTTTCCCAGATCGGAGACAAGCGAGTCGGCGGTTCATTCAATCAGAGCCAGCT
>JASLKQ010000009.1 GCA_030747505.1 Verrucomicrobiota bacterium
TTTACCGATCGACCGAAGATAATCAAGTTTGACGGGTGTTACCATGGGCACGCGGATTCTTTGCTGGTTAAGGCAGGCTCTGGCGCATTGACCTGTGGGAATCCGGACAGTGGTGGGGTGCCGGCTGAATTTACTGCCCACACAATCGTTTTGCCTTTCAATGATCAGGATGCAGTTGAAAAGGCTTTTGCGGCCAATGAAGGTCAGATTGCCGGGATTATCCTGGAACCGATTCCGGGTAATGCCGGGGTGTACTTGCCTCAATCAGGTTACCTGGAGTTTTTGCGTGAGATTACGGCTGCCAACGGGAGTTTGCTGATCTTTGATGAGGTGATGACCGGCTTTCGCGTGAGCTTGAGCGGTGCGCAGGGCAGATTCGGTATTACACCTGATTTGAGTTGTTTCGGGAAAATTATCGGAGGCGGATTGCCAGTGGGTGCTTTTGGTGGGCGTGCGGAGATTATGGATGTACTTGCGCCTGATGGACCGGTCTATCAGGCAGGTACCTTGAGTGGGAATCCATTGGCCATGGCCGCAGGGATTGCTGTCTTGGGGGAACTGCAATCAGGTGCAGTGCATGAACAACTGGAGGTTTTGGGTGCGCGACTGGAAGCGGGTTTGAATGCCGCAGCGCAAAAGGCCGGTATCGCGGTAGTGACCCAGCGTGCAGGTTCCATGAGCTGTCTCTTTTTTGCGGCGAAGCCGGTCCATAATCTTAATGATGCCATGCAGGCTGATCGCGAACGATTTAAGAAATATTTTCATGGCATGTTGGCTGAAGGGGTATACCTGGCGCCGAGTGCGTTTGAGGCCGCCTTTTTGTCTGCGGCACACACTGAAGCTGATGTTGATGCCACCATTGCTGCGGCTGAAAAAGTGATGGGAACTTTGTAATGAAAATTTTGGCGATTGATCACGGGGATAAAAGGATGGGTATTGCTGCAAGCGATCCATTGGGGATGATGGCCCATCCTTTGGAATTCATTCCCTCTGAGCCTTTTGATGAATTTCTCATCCGACTCAAGGAGATTCTCGCTGAACGTGAAACCGAACAGATCATTGTGGGAATGCCTCGTAATATGGATGGGAGCATCGGGCCTCAGGCGCTCAAGGTTGAGGATTTTGTGGCGGTGTTGAAGAAATCAGTGACAGTTCCGGTTCGCACCTGGGATGAGCGACTCACAACCGTGGTGGCCGAGGATAAGCTGCGTGAGGCAGGAGTGAATATGCGTGATGCCAAGAAGAAGGTGGACGCGTCTGCTGCTGCTGTGATGCTTCAGGATTATATGGATAGTTTCTCCTGATGAGGCGTTTCAAGCTTACCATTGCCTATGATGGCTCACGGTACTACGGGTGGCAGGTGCAGAAAGGGCAAGTCACAGTTCAGCAGCGTGTGGAGGAGGCATTTCAAAGGCTCTTTCCGGCCGTAAAGAGAGTCCACAGCTCGAGTCGTACGGACACCGGGGTTCATGCCCTGGGGATGGTGATTCATGTGGATTTGCCAAAAGCCGAATGCATGGATCCATACAAGCTCCAAATGGCGGTGAATGCTTTTTTGCCGGAGGATATCCGGGTGGTGAAGGCGGTTCGTGCCGGGAATGATTTTCATGCCCGGTTTGATGCAAAGGGAAAACAATACCGTTACACGATCTGGAATGCGCCGGCGATGAATCCGCTCCTTCTGGGCAAGGCATGGCATGTGCCTTCACCGATGGATGTGGTGCGAATGAAAAGTGCAGCCAAGTTGTTTGTCGGAAAAAAAGACTTTAAGTCCTTTGCAACTACTCGGGAGTATGAAATGGAAACGACGGTACGGCGGGTTACCTGTTGCGAGGTGCGTAAGAAGGGGGCTGAGCTTTTAGTCACCATTGAAGGGGAGGGCTTCCTATACAAAATGTGCCGGGGTATTGTTGGTACACTGGCAAGGGTGGGTCATGGCAAACTGACACAGAAAGATATTCGTTCCATCTTCCGCAAGCGAGATCGGCGAATGGGAGGCATGAATGCACCGGCCTGTGGGCTTACCCTCATGAAGGTGAAATACTAGAGACAATGAATATTGTTCTCGTTGAACCGGAAATCCCCCCCAATACAGGTAACGTGGCAAGATTGTGTTCGGCGACCGGAACGCGTCTGCATCTGGTGGGTCCACTGGGTTTTCGTCTGGGTGATCGCGAATTGAAACGCTCCGGCATGGATTACTGGGATCAGGTAGACTGGCAGTTATGGGAGGATTGGGGCGTGTTTGAAGCGGCACTTCCTGAAGGGACGCGCTGCTGGTTTGTGGAACAAGGGGGAGCGAAACGGTATGATCAGGTTGAATTTGGTTCTGAGGAGTATCTGGTTTTTGGCCGGGAATCAGTCGGGTTACCGCGCGCATTGCTTGAGAGGAATGCCGAAACCTGGCTTCGAATCCCAATGTTTAACAGCCAGGCTCGTTCGCTGAACCTCGCCAATTGCGTGTCTCTTGTGCTTTATGAATCTCTGCGGCAGCAAGGTTTTACGGGCGAATTGTGGGGTTAAGCGTGGGTTTTGGGTTGACGGACCGTAAAAAAATTATAAGTTCAAGCCGCTCCTTTAACGGGGCGCTCATAAAGAGTGACGGAGGGACTGGCCCGATGATGTCACGGCAACCGGTTGAAACGGCGCGTTTCAATGGCCAGGTGCCAAGTCCAGCCGGTTTAAGCCGGGAAAGATGAGCATTAGGCGCAAACGAATTTACGCCCGCTCATCGTCGTGAGCGGGTTTTTTTGCCCATATTGAGACAGGAAAGATATGTCAGGACAACAAGGTTATATGAAGGCGTTGCGCTGCCGGGAATGCGGGCAGGAATACCCGCTGGAGGCGCGGCATGTGTGTGAATTTGATTTTGGACCTTTGGAGGTGGTTTATGATTATCAAGCCGCCAAAGAAAAGCTTACCCGGGAGGTAGTCGCGAGTCGGCCTCAAAACATGTGGCGCTATGCCGAGTTGTTGCCGGTGGCTGGAGAGCCAACGGTGGGGCGTGAGGTGGGTTTTACACCCCTTATCAAGGCGGACCGTCTGGCTGAACGATTGGGTATTCGTGAGCTATGGATAAAGAATGACGCGGTAAATTACCCAACTTTATCCTTTAAAGACCGGGTAGTGAGTGTGGCATTGAGTCGTGCACGGGAAATGGGATTTGAAGTGGTGGCCTGTGCTTCTACAGGTAATCTTGCCAATAGTGTTGCAGCCAATGCCGCGGCTTCAGGCATGAAGGCTTTTGTGTTTATTCCACACGACCTCGAAAAAGGAAAGGTGGTGAATTCCCTCATATATGATGCCAATGTTATTGGAATTAAGGGACATTATGATGAAGTGAATCGACTCTGCGCGGAGATTGCCGGGAAATATAGTTGGGCCTTTGTGAACGTGAATATGCGCCCCTACTATGCCGAAGGGTCCAAGAGTCAGGGTTTTGAGATTATGGAGCAGCTGGGATGGGAAATCCCGCGACATACCGTAGTGCCCATGGCTTCAGGTTCCTTGCTAACCAAAATCCATAAGAGTTACCAGGAAGCCGTGAAAGTGGGGCTTGTTGAAGAGGCTGAATATAGCGTGCACGGGGCGCAAGCCACGGGATGCTCACCCATCAGTCAGGCCTTCAAGGAGGGGCAGGATTTCTTTAAGCCGGTGAAGCCAGACACGATTGCTAAAAGTCTCGCGATCGGTACGCCGGCTGATGGCTTCTATGCATTAAAAGTATTCAAGGAGACCGGCGCAGCCTCCGATGATGTAAGTGATGATGAGATTCGCGAAGGCATCAGTCTATTGGCTGAAACCGAGGGTATTTTTTCCGAGACCGCAGGGGGAGTGACCGTCGGGGTAGCCAAGAAACTCATTGCCAGTGGGGCAATCCCCGCCGATGATTCGGCGGTGTTGTGCATCACTGGTAACGGCCTCAAGACACTCGACGCGGTGGAAAATCACGTTGGTGAAACCCGCGAGATAGCGCCCAGCCTCCGTGAGTTTGATGCGCTATTGGATAGTGACAAGGAACTGACATCACCAACAAAATAAAAATTATGCCAATAAATATTCGTATCCCCACGCCACTGCGCAAGCTTACCCATGATGAAGAAGTGGTGGAAACTACGGCCGATTCCATAGGGGCCGCTATTTCGGATCTTGAATCCCGTTATCCTGGGATTCAGGAACGCCTTCTCGACGAAGCGGGCGAGGTTCGCCGTTTTGTGAACGTGTATGTTAACGAGGAGGATATTCGGTTCCTTGATAATAAAGACACTGCTCTCAAGGATGGGGACGAAGTCAGTATCATTCCCGCAATCGCCGGAGGTTGATTTTTATGCCCGCCAAGGTAAAGAAGAAGGGGGTTAGGAGGCTCCCAAAAAAACGTGCGCGGACCGAGAAAGGTAGGCAACGTTTGTGGTTAATGTATCCACCCAAGCATATCACTTCCCCCATCGTTTGGGAGCTAATCACCCGGTTTGAGCTAATGGCCAATATTCGTCAGGCGGAAGTGCGTGATGAAATTGGGATTGTTTGCCTAGAGCTTGAAGGGGAGCGTGCTTCCCTCAAAAAAGCCACCCAGTGGCTTGATCGCAAAGGGGTAAAAGTTGAGCCGGTGGAAATTAACGTGATAGACGGTTAAGCTTCAATGGAGGGTGCGGTTGTCATTCGCATGGGTCATACCGCCTTCTCTATTTGGGACAAAACTTCCATCGGTTGGGTTTTCGTGCTGCTGGAATTCATTATGACAAAGTGCTACGTGTACGTTGATCTGATATATTGAAAAACGAATATGAATGCCTGAAATAGGCCTTTATCGGGTTATGGAAATTTTCTACATGACTCCAATCTTGAAACAGTCAGTTTTTTGTGTTCCCTAGGGGAGGGCTAACTTATTCGAGTCATGATGATTCATGTATCCAGAGATGGGCAGCAATTCGGCCCTTATACGCAAGAAGATGCGCAGGCCTACCTTGCTGACGGCAGTTTGTTGGCTACTGATTTGGGGTGGACTGAAGGGAGTGCAGAATGGGTGCCTCTGCCTCAACTAGTGGGAGGAGAGGGGGAGTCATTGGTGCCAGGAATTGGGTGCCCCAAGTGTGGAGCCGGGCTTGAATCAGATCAGGTGGTCTGCCTGTCCTGCGGGCATAACGTGGATGACTCATTGGAAACTTCCGAAGCTGTTCCCCAGGCCCCCCAGGAAAAACGGAAGGTGCCTCCTTCATTAACCTATGAAAACGAGGTGGCTGACCGTTCCGCATTCGTGAACTCCGTGGGGTGGGGATTACTTATGGCGAGTCTGATGCCCGTGTTTGGAGATGGCCAATGGAACGTTCCTTTTTGGGAATTTTGGAAACTCAGTGAATGGCAGTTGATGTTTAATATTTTAGCTCCTTTAGTGATAGGGGCGACATTGATATTTTTGGCTTCATCAATGCACGGTCGCGGTCGAGGGGTGGTGATTATGGTACTTGCCTTAGTGATGGTTGGTGTTGTGATTGCGGATGAAGAGGTACGTGGATTTAATGTTCCAACTCCGATTGAGGATACGAGCGTGCCGATTCCAGAGCCGTTAAAGGAGGATGAGAGGGCTGGGGAAACCAAGATACCTGAGATTAATATTGAGATGGAAAATACGAATATTTTTTATAAGAAAATGGAATTTACCCCCGGTGACCATACGGTTTCAATATTGGTTTTTATAGTTGCTTGGTTCGGGATTGCGATTGGCGCAAAGTCGCGCTATTACAGAATTGAAAGTGCCCCTGCCTACATCATTGGTATGATTGGATCAGTGGCTATGATTGTTTTTTGGTTTTTGCCGGGTATGTATGGAATGCCCGTAATGGCTGCGGTTGAAGCTTTAAGTGATAATATTTATTTAGGAGCGGGCTTATTGTTGATGATGGTCATGCAACTTGCTGCTGCTGTGTTATGTTTAATAAACAGTTTGGGTAAGAGACCGAGCCAAATGAAAAAATTCGCCAGCACCGCGACAATGCTTATTGTGACTTCAATCGCAATGCCGGTTCTTCCGGTTTGGGGTAAAGTGATATATGAAGAGACCGTAGATGATCATGCTCGAGCCAAAAAACGTTACGAGTACGTGGCTAGCCAGTTTGGCAAGATCTGGACTGGCACCCAGGCGACTCAGAAGAATATGGCCTTGGATAAAGTCGAGAAGCCGTTAAATGCTGTTGTAGGTGCTATTAGCGGATGGCTTATGACGGGAGTAAAATACGTTTCATGGCTTGGGGGGATTCTTATTTTATTTCCGCTTGGAATTACTGAAACGATATGTGGAACACGCGAGCAGGATGAGGGCTTCATAGTGAAGCAAGAGTAATGGGCTGGTATATTGTAGAGAAGGGAGAAGCAGTAGGCCCCTTCAGGGAATCGGAAATTAGGCGCTGGCTGAAGTCTGGGAAGCTGTCAGCTGATATTTATGCTACGCGCGAGGGGCTTGATGAATGGCGGCCAATTGCTGAGCAGTTGGGTTTGGTTGGGGAGCCTGATGAATCAATACCAGAAAAACCGAAAACTGAACCTGAAGAAGATTCTCCTGAAGAGAAGGAGAAACCTAGGAATAGAGATCCGGATTTGCGCCGTTACCAACCGCAGAAGGAGGAGCGGTTACGCAGTATGGCTTGGGGGGTAGTGGGATTGTTATACTTTCTTGCGTTTCTTTGGCCTACTCACATGGTTGATGGTATTGGAGTGGTGAACCTTGAGTTAAGCTGGGCTAATGAAAACATTTCCTGGTCAGCGATTCCCTTAATGTTATGGCCTGCCTTGGCGGGGGTGGGCATGGGGGTCCTGGGCTTTGTGGTGCGCGGCCGGGTTCGTGGGATATTAGCTTTGATATTTTGTTTTGCTCCTTTGGGTTTGGTGTTGTTGGTAGGCGGAGATGGGTTGTCAAAAATCATGGAATCCCTTAATGCTTTGCCCGGGTTGGATTTGTCAGATCTGGATTCGGCAACCGAATCGATAGCTGAGTCAGCCGATGTTCTGGCTGAAAAAGGTCCAAATTTTCTGGGAGGGGTTCTCGGGGTGTTTGCCGCGATGGCGTTGGGAATGGTGATCATGGTAGGGGGAGTTTTATCAATTTATTTTACGGTGTTAGTAGCACCACACATATTGCGTCATTTCCGCCCCAATTCCAGGGGGGCATATTATTTTGCTCTTATCGGGGGGGTGGTTCTTTTCCTTTTACTTTTGGTTTCCATTTTATTGGCTTTGTTCTCATTTGCCGGAGGCATTTTGTATGGTCTTGGATTTATGATATCTTTGGTGATGCAATTGGTTGCGGTTGTTCTTGGTTTTACAAATTCACCCAGTCGGACACCCGAACAATCAACTCGTCGCTCCCTTTGGTCTGTTGGGTTGTCGATGGGAGGGGTTTTTCTTTTTCTGACGACTATATTGATAGTCCCGTTAATTGGCGGTGGTTTGGAGGCTCAGATAGGGCTGTACCTATTTAAGGCCTTGCTAGGTTTTGTTGCTGCGGCTCTGGTTTTGCCGTTGGCAATAATCGATTTATGGTTGGGACGGGCAGTCAGTGTTCCGCAAAACGATTGACCTGTAGAAAATTTTCCTCCAAACAGACCGCACATGAACGATGCCTTGAGTAATGAGCCATTAAGGGATTTTGTCCGGGACCGTGTGGATTCAGACTTAAAGGCAGGGAAGTACCCCAAAGTAGTCACGCGATTTCCACCTGAACCCAATGGCTATCTGCATCTAGGACATGCCAAGTCCATTTGTCTAAATTTTGGCATCGCTTTGGAGAACAAGGGGGTATGTAACCTTCGTTTTGATGACACCAATCCGGTCAAAGAGGACAAGGAATATGTCAATTCCATCATTAGTGACGTAAATTGGTTGATTGAGGGGTGGGCGGATTCGGTTTTGTCCGAGAAGACATATTTTGCCTCTGAATATTTCGATCAGTTGTATGGTTATGCGGTGCAGCTCATTAAGGATGACAAGGCTTATGTTTGTGATCTTCAGCCTGAAGAATGGGAGGACTATCGGGGAGTGCCTGAAGAACCCGGCAAGGAAAGCCCCTGCCGCAGTCGCGCTCCGGAGGAAAATCTTGTACTCTTCGAGCGGATGCGTGCCGGTGAATTTGCCGAGGGGCAAAAGACGTTGCGCGCCAAGATTGACATGACTTCGCCAAATCTACATATGCGCGACCCGGTCATTTATCGTATCCGCCATGAGGAACATCATCACGCCGGAAATAAATGGTGCATTTATCCTATGTATGATTTCACCCATTGTTTAAGTGATTCCATTGAGGGTATTTCCCACTCCATCTGTACGCTTGAATTTGAGGTCCACCGGCCCCTTTACGACTGGGTGCTCGACAGTTTGCCTGTACCTCACCCGCGGCCCTATCAACATGAGTTTTCAAGGCTTAATCCAACCTATATGGTGATGAGTAAACGCAAGCTGCTGCAGCTTGTTGAAGAAGGGCACGTGTCTGGCTGGGATGATCCGCGCATGCCAACAATTGCGGGCTATCGACGACGGGGCTTTACTGCCTCTTCGATACGTAATTTTTGCCAGGGAGTCGGGGTTACAAAATATAAGGGAGTTACTGACGTTGGTCTGCTTGAGAATTCAATTCGGGATGAATTGAACAAGACGGCCGCTCGCCGTTGCGCTGTGCTGGATCCGCTTGAAGTAATCCTCGATAATTATCCTGAAGCTCAAAGCGAAGTGTTGGAGGCAGTCAATAATCCAGAAGAGGAAAATGCGGGGGTGCGGGAAGTTCCGTTCAGTAAACGCCTTTATATTGAGAGGGCCGATTTCATGGAGGATCCGCCCAAAAAATTCTTTCGGTTGGCCCCTGGTCGGGAAGTGCGCTTGCGTTATGCCTATTATATAACGTGCCAATCAGTGGAAAAGGACAAAGAGGGGAATATAGTCCGGATTCACTGTACGTATGATCCTGAGACGCGAGGGGGGGATTCGCCTGATGGACGCAAGGTGAAAGGAACAATTCATTGGGTTAGTGCCGACCATGCGGTGGATTTTGAGGTGCGCCTGTATGATCGCCTTTTTACCAGAGAGAATCCGGAATCAGAGGGTGATTTTCTTGATTGTATTAATCCGGATTCGTTGAAAGTCATTACCGCCAAAGCTGAGCCCTCGATTAAAGAAGTTACAGTAGGTCAACGCGTTCAGTTCGAGCGCCTCGGCTACTTTACGCCTGATGTTGTAGATACTTCAGTAGGCAAGCCTGTATTTAATCGGATTGTTGGCTTGCGGGATAGCTGGGCAAAAATCGCCAAGAAATAGAACCTATAACAGGTTTGCCCGGAGGTTTTTGTAGGGCAACTGTCTCAAGTCGCTGCTGCAGGCACCGGAGGTATTCACGGTGAAACTGCGTGCAGTAATTGGATCATATGCTGCACGGTGTGCGATTGCAGCCTTGACCACAATAACGTTTAAGGTTTCTGGATCAATTCCCTGGCTTCGCCATTGTCCAAGATCAAACGGTGCTGTTTTGTTTGTGGTAAGCAGGATGCTGATATTTTTGTGGCGCACTACTGCACAGGGGCCCATGTCAAACCGGTCGCCACACATTGAGGCAAGGTGGCTCTGTTTGTTTTCCAGTTCGAACCGGCCGTTGCTGCGGGATACAAATTCCACTTCGAGTTTCAGGGGGCCGGGGTCAAGTTGGCTTCCTTTGCCGCCAAGCCGGAGGGCAATCGCCTCCCCTTTCGCACAATTGGCGAGCATCTGTACGGCTTCAGGATCGTTGAGGCAGATCGCTGAGTTCTCGATATGATGTGTCACTAATGCGCGTAGACATTCGGTGCCATCGCCTGAGGCCCCGCCGCCAATATTGTCGCTGGGTTCAACTAAAACTGTAAGGCCATCGACGGGCTCCTTCAACGAGGGTATTATGCTTTCTATTTCAAGCTCTGGAGCAACTCCAATGGTCTTTGGAGAACGAGCGAGGGCTTCCAGTATTTCAAAGATTGGAGCTGCGTCCTTGGTTCCTATCACTTGTAGACTTACGCCGGTATCTGGCGTGTCAGAAAAAGCAAAGCCAGCAGTGATATTGATTGCCCATATATGTTCATCTTCCTCCTCCATTTCTCGGGCCTGTTTTTGGAGCGAGAACATGGGCTCGTCGGCTGTTCCGGTGTTTGTGGGAGGCCAAATTAGAGGCAATTGTCGTGATTGTATTGAAGGGGTTTGGCCTGTATTGAAATGGCGCATCAATAATTTGGCGGCCTGTAGGGCGCTTTTTCGTGCGTCTGTGTGCGGGTTCTCCCGGTAGGCCACTAGACAGTCGGCATGCAGGGCCATGGCGGGAGAGAAATTGGCGTGTAAATCATACACCCCAAAGATGGGTTTATTGGCTGCATTGGGTAGTTTACGGATTCGTTGGAGTAGATCGCCCTCCACATCAAGGAACGATTCGCAGACCATTGCTCCATGAAGCACGAGATAGACTGCATCGCAGTTTGGTTCCCAGCGAGATTGGAATTCCTTCCACCACCTTTCTATTACCTCATCGTTGACGATGCCTGAAGGCATGGCACGCATGTCAACCGATGGCAGGATTATCCAATCCTGTTGTGTGGCATATTCGAGGACGCCTCCCAGGGGGGAGGCATCTCCGGAGCATTTCAGTATTTCACCGCCAAGCCTGATACGGAACTCGTCCATGCTTGTTCCCTTCTCCACAAAACTGTGAGTCTCATGAAATAAGCCGGCAATGAGAATGCGCTTATTCAAAGGATGCCGTGTTTTTGAAATGCTTCGGCAACCGGCATGCCGCAGGAAAGGTCTGCTCGAAGGGTGTTTTCCTCGTTAACCTTTTCATTTGCCAGCTGGATTGTTTTATCCACCATATTTTCTGGAATGATGACCACCCCATCAATATCGCCAAGAATGTAGTCGCCGTTTTTCGTTTCGACTCCATCGATATTTATGGGTTCTCCAAACTGGGTCACGTCGATGCGTCCCTTGCTATCGGCTGGTGTACGGCCGATTCCGAATACGGGGAATTCAAATTCGTTCAACGCCCACAAGTCGCGCGTGCAGGCACTCATGACGATCCCCCGGACTCCCTTGGCCTGACAGGCAGTCGAGAGCAGTTCCCCCCAAAAGGCACATTGGCGATTGTGGTCGGCATCCACTACAAGTACATCACCTGAATTCATGGAGTCGATAGCGGCCATTTCCAGTTTATACGGTTCATCAGGAATAGCACTGACCGATTTGGCCTTGGCTGTAAAAACCCGGCCGCTGACCTTGTTTGCAGGTGTCATGGCTTTGATATCTGCACTGAGCGTCTGGTTGCGATACCCTAACGAATCCAATACATCGGCCACGACTGCAGTGTAGAACGTTTCCAGCTGCTCAATGGGGTTGCTCATTGCCGCATTCTGGCCTCAGCAATCAATTGCGCAAAGGTTTTTGTTTGCCTTCATTCATCGTTGGGGAAACGGTTCCCTTTGGTGAGTGAATCTGACCATAAACCTGATATCGCGATGTCTTATCGGCAATCCAGGCGTGAAATGTATGTGATGATATGCGTGTGGGTCGTGGTTGGATTATGGGTGCTGGGCTATAATTCACAGGCAGCTTATGCGGCTGAAAGTGAAATGCCTCCGCAAATGTTGTTTGGCATGCCGCGCTGGGTGGTATTCGGTTGGCTGATTCCGCTGGGCATGGCGAATGTGTTCACTATCTGGTTTTGCCTGCGTTTCATGAAGGATGAACCCATGGAGGAGTTGCCTGAAGAGGAATGACGGCATCATTACATATACTGGCTTCAGCGGCAGGCAATGCGGCTCTGATTAGCTTTGCGGTTTATATGGTGTTCGTTTTTGTTTTGGCGGGCTTGGCTAACCGGGAACAGTCCGGGAAGTCCTTCCTGAACGAATATTTTTTGGGCAGTCGTAACCTTGGAATGTGGGCTTTTGCTTTCACCTATGCTGCCACCAGTGCTTCAGGCGGCAGTTTTATGGGATTTCCATCGCTCATTTACACGCACGGATGGGTGATGGCTCTGTGGATTGCAGGATACATTGTGGTTCCGTTGGTTGCGGTGGGCTTGATTGCCAAGCGGCTCAATCAGGTTGCCCGTAAAAGTGGTAGTATCACAGTTCCTGAGGTTCTCCGTAAACGCTTAGGCAGTGAAATGGTTGGTACTGTGGCAACAGTGCTATTGGTTTTCTTTCAGTTTTTCTTCCTGCTGGCCCAGTTTAAGGCTGGAGCGAAGATTATGACCACGCTGTTGGGCGATGTATCGGTTTATCAATCGGCGGTTACACTGGTCGGCGATTTGATCCATCCTATCCCCTGGGTTGGAAGTGCAGAACCTGATTATTTGCTATGCCTTATTGTCTTTGCCATATCTGTTGTTGCCTATACAGCCTGGGGAGGATTCCGGGCCGTTGTTTGGACCGATATGATGCAAGGAGTGATTATGGGGTTGGGGGTGGTTATTCTGCTGGGCCTAGCGCTAAATCAGGTGGGAGGAATTGGTAATGCAACTCGAGAACTTGCTCGTCAGGTTCCACCACGTGCTGGCAGTGCAACGTTGATGTTGAAGACTGAACCCACAGAGGTTGTTACTCTGGTTAAGGGCACCTGGTTGGAACTGCCAGAGAAAAAAGGCCGTCAGCAATTTGTCAGACTGAAAGATTTGGCCAAGTTTTCTGGAGGCCAAAGAGTGGTTGAGAATGTTCCGGTTATTCTGGTTCGAACATCAGTTGAAAACGAAACAGAGATTTCATCTATACGCTCTCAGATTAATGATGAGCTTGGGGTGGGTGTTTCGAGTCTTGATGTGGTCGGTTATCAATACGGTGATGACAGAACAGGGGTGTACGTCAGCGCCCCGGGGCCGAAGAGTAATAGTGGGTTGGGCTTTTTGCCAATCATGCTCGCGGTGAGCTTCTTTTGCTTTTGGCCTTTTGCCGGGGCTGCTCAGCCAAGCTATATGGCGAGGCAAATGGCCTTTAAGGATATCCCTACGCTGCGGCATTCGATTATTTTTGTGGCTGTCTATTTTTCGATGATTTATTTTCCTCTCATTATCATTTTTACCTGCGGGAGGGTGTTGCTTCCTGGGTGGGAAATAGATGCCGACCGGATAATGCCCGAGATGGCAACTTTATTGACGACCAATGCAGGTGTTCCGTGGTTGGCGGGTTTGCTTGTTGCTGCGCCTTTTGCAGCGGTAATGAGTAGTGTGGATAGTTTTCTACTTTTGGTTTCGGGAAGTGTGGTGCGCGATGTATACCAGCGAAGAAACCCTGATGCCAGTGAAGCAAAGATGAAAAAAGTAACTTACTGGACTACTATTGGGGTTGGGGCATTAGCGATGGTGGCAATGTTGAACCCTCCACAATTCTTGCAGGATTTGATTGTATTTGGTTCAGGCGGGTTGGGGGCAAGTTTTCTGATGCCGGTTGTGCTTGCTCTATATTGGCCGCGGCTCACTTCGCAGGCCACCGTTGCCGGCATGCTATCTGGAGGGGGTGCGATGGCGATCTTTTACCTTATTGGTTACGTGGTGAACGGCAAGTTCAGCGGTTACGAGCTCTTGAGTTTGCACCCATTTATCTGGAGTGTTGCCGTGTCCGCGGTGGTTATGATGGTTGTTGCCCGTAATTCTCCTCCGATTCAGGCAGTTCTGGTGGAAAAATATTTCGGCAATACCGATTTAAAGCAGTAGGATTCTCCTGTGCGTTGGTGTTATCTCATATTATTAATGTTCGGACTTTGTGCGGAAGGCGCGGATTCGGTGGTATGGCACCCCAAGTCGCGTACATTCGATTTGCGGGTTCGCAATCTTCCTCTTGAAAAATTTTTAGGAATCGTTAAGTCAGAAACAGGCTGGGAAATAATAGTCGAGCCAGGGATGGATCAACTGGTGGGTGCCGAATTCAATAATAAACTGGCTGCCGATGCAATGAGATTAGTGCTCGGGAAGTCAAGGTTTTCACTGTTGCCACGCTTGGAGGGAGGAACTCGGCTTACGGTTTACGCAGGCAATATTCTTTCTGCGACACAAGAAGTGGAAGAGGTGGAGCAAGAGGCTGAATTATCTGGAAACCAGGGTCCAGTTGACAATCCGCTGATCACTCTGCCGATAAAGATTCACTATCTCAAGAGTCGGTATGTGTCAATTAACGCCGATCTGAAAGCGACTAATCTAAGGCCTCTGTTTGCAGGGACAAACGAAATTTGGAAGAAAGCTAATTTACGGTTTGTAGCTGATCGGCCACAACAAATGGTCTCCGCCGATATGTCTATGGAGAAGGAGTTTGCCGATCTCTTCAAGCCTGAGGTTCCCAAAGCCTACATTCGTCAGCATCAATCGAGGATATTGCACAAGATGCTGCCTAACTTACCTGATCGAGGAAAGGCTTTTCATGTTGTTCTTATTTATACGATGCCCGATGCATTTGGGGCAGTGTATATGCCGTCCAAGGGGATAGTGCTAATGCCGCAGGTAAAGTTTGCCGGTCTTATTGATGAGAAAGGTGTGTGGAAGGATGGGTCGCCGGTCTTTTTTGCCCAGTCCAATATCCTGGCGCATGAAATAGGGCATTCACTTTCACTTCCGCATGTTTCCAGCCAGGGCAACTTGATGATTGATGGGCGCCTGCGCGAGGGGAGTGGCATTGGGCCAGGGATAGAGTTAACCCCTGCTCAGATTCAGATGGCTCGCAAGCAGGCCCAGACCAAAGGACCGTATGTGCCCGGGGTTAATAGTCCCTAATCACGAGGTATTGATTAAATGTATTCAGTTGATTAGACTGTTATGTGCAGGAGAGCAATCATTGCAAATGAGACTTAAGTTTTTGCAGGTACGACGGAGTTTTCGAGGAGCTACTCTGATTGAGTTGCTGTGTGTGATTGCCATTATCGGCATCTTGATGGGGATGGCGTTTCCAGTGTTTCGCAAAGCCATTGATAAGGCCAACGCTTTGGGTACTCCGGTTGATCCTAATGATAATACCAAGGGGAGGTACGCACCAACATCGCTTCCTCATGATTCCCCGCTACTTGACTGAGTTGGGCGGCGGCTCTACATAAATTTCTTCCATCGTTGGGCGGGCAACAAAATTAACTGCCAGATCCTTTGCCTCTAAGATTTGTGCGGGAGTCATTTCTTCAGCGATCTTTGGCAGCATTGCTATTGCTCCTACATTGCCCCATTTCGCTGCAAGTTGGAGCCACTTGTAGGCATTAATTGGGTCTGGAACACCATTCTCAGCTCCGGCGCTCAACAGCATGCCGAGTTCCAGTTGCGCAGGGGCTACTCCTTGGTCGGCAGCTTTTTGGTACCACTTGGTCGCTTCTTCGAGGTTTCGTCCAATTCCTATGCCTTTCTCCAGCATCCAAGCGTATTTGTATTGAGCCAAAGCGTAACCTTTTTCGGCGGCTTTGAGCATCCATTCGGCAGCTTTGATGGGGTCTGCTGTTATCCCTTTCCCTTCCAAATGCATGGTTGCGAGATTAAATATACCCACAGCGTACTCATTCTCTGCAGCCATGGTAAAATATTTCAGAGCCATCGCGTAATTGTTAGAGACAAACCTTCCCTCATGGTAGAGTGCGCCAATGGAATTCATCGCGTAAACGTTTCCATCCTCGGAGGCGGTTTTATAATGTTGGAGGGCTTTACGAATATCTCTCTTGATGCCGAGCCCTAGTTCATACATGTGCCCAAGGTTTTGGTGTCCCAGAGCATTGCCTTGTCCGGCCGATTTGCGGAACCATTTTACTGCTGTGTATGGGTCTGGCTTGGTGCCTTTTCCATCCCGGTAAAGCCGGCCCAAATTGCTTTGAGCCACTGGATGTCCTGCATAATCTTTTGTTTCAGTTGCAGATTCAGTGTAAAGTTTCAGCGCTTCGGGGTAGTTGATCTGCAGGCCGTATCCTCTTTCGTAGAGGATGCCCAGGTTCTTTTTCCCGTGGGGGTTGCCCAATTCCGAAGATTCCCGGAAGAGAGTGGCTGCCATTTTGAAATTTTGTATGACTCCGCGGCCATCCCGGTATAGGCAGCCAAGATTATTTTGAGCCATGGAATAATTCCCTCGTTCGGCAGACAATCGGTACCAACCTGCTGCCTCCCTGAAATCCTGTTTGACACCGCCGGTGCCGGTGTCAAAGCGCCAGGCGATTTGAAACATTGCTATGTGATCATTGCGTTGTGCTCGATTGAAGAGATCAGTTAGGCTGGTGTTGCTGGGGTTTTTGGACGTGCGCCAATCAGTGGGGTCGGTGGTTTCACAGGAAATGTGGAATAATCCGACAAACAAAAACACAAGTGCTTTGTGTAGCTTTTTAGGGGTATGGTCGCCTCCCTGCACCTTCACTAGGTTCTCAAAGAGGAGGGTATTTGCAAGAGGGAGTCATTCACATTGCGGCGCGTTGTAAATTTGTTGTAATTATGGCAGACTTTGGTCATGGGGAATTCGTTTGGTGAACTTTTCCGGATATCTACCTGGGGTGAAAGCCATGGTGGAGGCGTGGGTGTGGTGATAGATGGATGCCCGCCGCGTTTGCCTTTGACTGAAAAGGACATTCAGCTGGATCTGGATAGGCGTCGCCCAGGGCAGTCTAAAATTGTGACCCAGCGTGATGAGGCTGATCGGGTGCGGATTATTTCCGGTACTTTCAAAGGAAAAACTCTGGGCACCCCGATCGCCATGCTGGTGGATAATAAAGATCAGCGTTCTGAGGCTTATTCTGAAATGGAAACCAAGTATCGTCCCAGTCATGCTGATTATACCTATGATGCCAAGTATGGCATTCGTGCCTGGCCCGGTGGGGGCCGGACCAGTGCACGGGAAACGATCGGGAGGGTTGCGGCTGGTGCAGTGGCAAAGAAAATTCTTAAAAAACAGTTTGGCGTGGAAGTGCTGGCGTGTGTGAGTCAGGTCAAAAATGTTTCTACAGAGATTCATCCAGACAAGGTCACACTCAAGCAGGTGGAATCCAATATTGTTAGGTGCCCAGATAAGGTAGCTGCTGACAAAATGATTCGCCTCATCGAACGGATGCGTAAACAGGGTGATAGCGTGGGGGGGGTTGTTACTGGCGTAGCCAGGGGAGTGCCTGCCGGATGGGGTATGCCGGTCTTTGACCGCTTGGAGGCCGATTTGGCCAAGGCGATGCTCAGCTTGCCTGCTTCAAAGGGCTTTGACATTGGATCAGGTTTTGATGGGGTTGCCCTTCAGGGTAGCGAACATAATGATGTATTCCGAATGCGAGGCGGCAGGGTGCGTACTGTTACTAACCGTTCAGGCGGAGTACAAGGCGGAATCAGTAATGGGGAGACGATTTATTTTCAGGTTGCATTTAAGCCAACAGCCACCGTTTTAAAGGAACAGGACACAGTGAGCGTGAAGGGGAAAAATGTTAAGCTCAAGGCACGTGGGCGTCATGATCCGTGTGTGCTTCCAAGAGCGGTTCCCATGGTTGAGGCGATGACAGCACTGGTTTTGGTGGATCATGCCTTGCGTCATCGCGCGCAGTGCGGTTTTTCTTCAAAATAAACTCCGTGTTTACAGTAGTCGATGCTGTGGTAGAATAGCCGCATGAAAAAGTTTCTCCTAGTGGCTTTTATAGGTTTTCTGGGCATAGGGTCAAACGGCTGTAGTTCAATCGATGCTCGTACTGGAGGGACTCAGTCGGGCCTGTACCCTGGCGTAAAGCAGAGCAAGGAAAATTATGATACTCATGGAAGTGCTGGTGCCGAAGGGTTTTTGGTATTGCCCTATGTCATATTAGACCTTCCTTCCTGTTTCGTGGTCGACACGGTCCTGTTACCTGTAGACCTGCTAAAGGGACTAGACTTCCCTTGGAGTGAAGGTGGCGGGGTTGCGCCAAAGCCATAAAGCTGCCGCACAAGTGTGTCTCAAGCGCGGTAAGTGAGGTTACCCATCAGGGGATAATCTGCCCCACCACCAGTCCCATAATTCGTAACCCCCAAATATCCAAACGATGGCAGCCAGTGCAATGTAAGGGCCATAGGGGATTATATTGGCGTTATCTTTTCGGGTAGCCATGATGAGTGTGCCAATTATGGCTCCAACCACCGCGCTAAACATCAGGCTAAATACGGTGGCCTGCCAGCCAAGGAAGGCACCGATGGCGGCCATAAATTTAACATCGCCAAAGCCCATGGCTTCACGCGGTACGATGACTTCAGTGGTGGTGGCTTCCATGTGGGGGATATCACCAGGCTTGAATTCTTCCTTTCCGATTCTGACTGAATCAGCAGTGATGGCAATGTCCTGATTCCGCATACAGCGCTCGATGAGCTCAATACGTTCGCCGTGAAGGGTAATGGTGTCGCCTGACCGGTAAAAAATTTCCTCATAAAGCAGTTCCATATCCTCTTCATCTTCTTCAGTTTCCATGTGCATGGCGTGAGTGGCAAAGGTAACTCTCACCGGTTTCTCAGAGTTAAAGGTTTGTTTGCCAAAGAGTGCCTTACCCACACGAACCACCACGTAGACGATTGCTCCACCGCAGACCATGCCCATTAAACTACTGATCAAGGCGATGCCTCGTCCGATTTCCTCATTGAGATAGGCCCCATGTAATTCCGGGGCGGCCAAAGAGAAGATGACTCCGGCAACCATACCGCCTTTGGTGAGTTCATCAGGAATAATGAAGTGTTCGAGGTCGATAAAGGTGGAGGCGATGAGCCCTCCCAGTAGTGTGACCAAGGCCAAAGATACCAGGGCGGCGATGATGGGTTTAGTGATATATGGATCGGGACCGCTAGCAAATTTGTAGTGCACCAGCAGCCACGCTCCAAGGAAAGCCAAGCCGGTTAATAATTCTACCAGAAAATAACGAATAGGAATAGGGAGTTCACAGCCAGCACACTTGCCTCTTTGCCAAAGCCAAGTAGTCAGCGGGATGTTTTGATACCACGGGATGGTATAATTGCACTGTGGGCAGTGGGATGGAGGGTTGGCGACGCTCATTTCGCGGGGCAACCTGTAAATCACAACGTTAAGGAAACTCCCAACAATGCACCCGAACATAAAGAAGATGATCGAGAAAATCACCAGCGTGCTAGCCAGCCATACCACAAAATCAGCCACGGTAGATTTCTTTCCTTAATGCTTCATGCATTACATCGACGGGCGCAGTTTGCCCGCTCCAGATTTCCAGGGACTTGGCACCTTGATAAAGCAGCATGCCCAGTCCGTTGGCATGTTTGCAGCCAGCTTCCTGAGCTGCGATCAAAAGGGATGTTTGAGATGGGTGATAAATCATATCGTAGACTGCCCGGGCTTTATCCAGCGGAAAGTTTTTGGTATCCAATGGTATCGGGTCAGATTTCTTTAATCCGAGTGAAGTGGCGTTAATGACTAAATCGATCTCAGAATTCGGATAGCCGACCCTCACATTGACCGCCGGAAAACGCTGGCTGATTTCATTGGCAATGGCTTCAGCTTTACTCGCAGTACGGTTAAGGAGAAATAAATCCTTAACCCCTGTGGCAGCCAATTTGAGGGCTGCTACGCGTCCGGCACCTCCGGTTCCCAGCAGCAGAATGCTTTCTCCACGAACTTCCATGCCTAAATCTTCCCGCAGGCTTTGAGTGATTCCCTCTGCATCAGTATTGAATCCGTGGCTGCGGACATTTTTGGGTGCATTTTCAAATTCGTGAATGGCCTGCCATTGGCCATCTTCCCGTTCTCCCTCGAAGAGGATGGTGTTGACCGCGCCCCATTCCCGGGCACTTTCATCAAGGATATCCACCATATCCATTGCCAAAAGCTTGTGTGGCACGGTGAGGTTAAGGCCGACATAATGCATGGCCTTTGCGCCATTAATCGCCTTAAGCAGTTCTTCAGGGCGAACTTCTGCAGCAGTGTAGCGCCAGTCGAGTCCTAGAGCGGCAATACCGGCATTCTGCATGGCAGGCGAAGCTGAATGATGCACAGGAAAGCCATATACCGCACAGAGACGGGTTTTGGCTGAGAGAGGCTGGGCGTGATCGGCCACGGGAAGAATGTAGCGGGCCATGGCGTGCGGGTCGAGAGTCGAGTGGCTTGACGGCAGGCCTCGGCTTTCCCAAGATGACGCACCGATTAACCATGAGTGACAAGATTTTTCCTCCATCTGCCGAGGCTTCGGCCGGTGCCCATATTTCCACAATTGAACAATATCAGGAGCTCTACGAACGATCGATTAATGATCCGGAGGGTTTTTGGACCGAACATGCCAATCGACTGCATTGGTGTGAAAAATGGAATACTTTACGGGAGTGGGATTATAGTCAGGCGGAGATTAAGTGGTTTTTGGGTGGTAAATTAAACGCCTGCTACAACTGCGTGGATCGTCATGTGGATGAAGGGCATGGCGAAGATACGGCATTAATATGGGAGGGCAATGATCCCAATGAAAGCCGCACATTTACCTATGCCGAGCTGCAGGTCGAAGTGCAAAAGGCCGCCAATGCCCTCAAGAACCTTGGGATTGAAAAGGGGGACCGGGTTTGCATTTACATGCAGATGATACCGGAACTTTCAATCGCCATGCTTGCATGCGCCCGCATTGGGGCCGTGCATTCCATTGTGTTTGGCGCTTTTAGTGCTGATAGTCTCGTGACCCGTATCAACGATTCGGAGTGTAAGGCGATTATTACTCAAGACACAGGCGTGCGCGGAACCAAGCTGGATATTCCCATGAAGGCGAATGCTGATGAGGCGGTAAAGAGTACGCCTTCAATCGAGAAGATTCTGGTTGTCAAGCGTACGGGTGCCGAAGTGGAGATGGCTGAAGGACGTGATGTCTGGTGGGGTGATGCATTGGACGCGGCTGATCCAGTGTGCCCGGCGGAGTCGATGGATTCAGATGATCCGCTTTTTATTCTTTACACTTCGGGGAGCACCGGCAAACCCAAGGGTGTTCTGCATACAACGGGCGGCTACCTGACTTATGCGGCCACCACCCACCACTACATTTTTGATTATAAGCCGGGCGACGTTTATTGGTGTACGGCAGATATCGGATGGGTAACAGGCCATTCCTACATTGTTTATGGGCCGATGGCCAATCGGGCAATCACAATGATGTTTGAAGGGGTGCCGAACTATCCGGACTTTGGCAGGTTTTGGCAGATTGTTGCTAAGCACAAGGTGAATATTTTCTATACCGCCCCGACTGCCTTGCGTGCGTTAATGAAAGAGGGTGATGATTGGCCAAGTCAACACGATCTCTCGAGTTTACGTCTGTTGGGCACAGTGGGCGAACCCATTAAGACCCCAGAATGGACTTGGTATCACGAAGTTATTGGTAAAGAGAAATGTCCCATTGTTGATACCTGGTGGCAGACGGAAACGGGAGGCATATTAATTTCACCTTTGCCGGGGGCTACTCCCACCAAGCCGGGTAGTGCAACACTCCCATTTTTCGGGGTAAAGCCGGCGTTGGTGGATGATGAGGGAAATGTCATTGAAGGTAATGGTGTGTCAGGAAACCTTTGCATGCTGGAGCCGTGGCCCGGCCAAATGCGCACGGTATATGGAGACCAACAGCGTTTCTTTGATACCTATTTTGCGCGTTTTCCGGGCAAGTATTTTAGCGGCGATGGTTGTCGCCGCGATGCCGATGGGTATTACTGGATCACCGGACGTGTGGATGATGTGATTATTGTGAGCGGCCATAATTTGGGTACCGCAGAGATTGAAGGGGCTATTGGCGGTCATTCAGCTGTAGCGGAGGCAGCGGTAGTGGGTTATGACCATGAGATAAAAGGCAATGCTATTTATGCGTATGTGACCTTAAAAACCGGGGAGGAAGTGACTGGTGCACTGGCTGCGGAGATTGTGAAACAGGTGCGGGCAGATATTGGCCCGCACGCTTCTCCAGAGAAGATTCAATTTACACCGGGACTACCCAAGACGCGCAGTGGAAAGATTATGCGTCGTATCCTGCGAAAGATCGCTGAAGGCGATACGGATAATCTGGGTGACACCAGTACGCTTGCTGATCCAGGCGTCGTGGAATCATTGGTTGCTGGCCGGGTGGAATAATTCGCCTCTGTTAATCAGTCTTGCTTGCTGGAACTTGGGTTGGTGCTAGCTTCCTTGAGTGAGCTGGCTTCCTTTTGAGTTTTCTCTGGCATTACGTTATTTGCGACCGAAGCGGACAGCAGTGTCATTTATCACCTTGATTTCCGTTACCGGCGTGATGCTCGGGGTCGCGGTTTTAATTATTGTTACTTCTGTTTTTTCAGGGTTTCACCTGCAGCTCAAAAAGACATTCTTTCAGTTTTCTGCCGATGTGCAGGTGCGACAGGTGGCCAGTGATCAGTTTGGCAATATGATTGGGGTTCCGATTGAGAACTATTCTGACCTTGCCGAACGCATGTCCAGAGTAAAAGGCGTGAAAGGAGCCATGCCGATTGTGGCCGGTAAAGTCATGCTAGAGACTCAGCCTGAGGATGCAGATCCACAGTTTGATGCACCACGGGTGATTGGGGTGGATGAAGAAGGGATGAGAAAAGTCAGTATGGTTCCTCAATCTATGGTGTCCGGTGATTTTGATCTTT
This sequence comes from Verrucomicrobiota bacterium, assembly GCA_030747505.1. Lineage (GTDB taxonomy): Bacteria > Verrucomicrobiota > Verrucomicrobiia > Limisphaerales > UBA1100 > UBA1100. Next base: position 22,562 of record JASLKQ010000009.1, read on the forward strand.
CAGGAAATGGACTGGTTGTGGGTTATAATTTTGGGAGACCAGACGGTTTGTTCAGGCTGGAGGTGGGCGATAGGGTCTCAATCTATTCGCCTCAAAGCCTGAAGGAAATGAAGGATGCGAAGGAGAACGGGCAGGCACTCGGGATTTTGCCTGAAGAGTATACGGTTAAAGGGGTGTTTGATGCTGGGCAGGGGGAATTGAATGATTTTATTTTTTGTGATCTTTGGAACGCACAGGATCTATATCATATTGATGAGGATATTGCGCATATGGTTTGGGTGGAGACTGACCAGCCACTTAATCTGGGGCCGGTAACAGCTGGAATAAAAAAAGAGATCGGAGGCAATTACCACATTGGAACATGGGAAGATTTGAATCCGGTTCTTCTGGCACAAGTGGAAGTGGAAAAAATGGTGACCCAATTTTTAATGTTTTTCATCGTAATTGTTGCTGCTTTCGGCATTGCGAGTTCCCTGATCATCTTCGGAGTGCAGAAGACAAAAGAGATTGGCTTGCTGAAAGCCTTGGGGGCTACCAACGTGCAGGTCAGTAATGTTTTTTTGATACAAAGTGCTGTGGTGGGTATTTTAGGGACAAGCTTGGGTGTGGGGGCGGGCATGTTGGTGCTAAAATACAGGAACGAATTTCTCGGGTTTATGCGAGGGAAAGGAATGGAGCTTTTTCCAGAAAAGTTATACGGCTTTCGCGAATTACCATCACAGATTGTACAAGGTGATGTAATAGTGATTTGCGGGGTCTCTTTTATAATCTGCATACTGGCGGGCTTAATGCCCGCTTGGAATGCGGCACGGCTGCAGCCAGTGGAGGCCTTGCGTAATGAGTGAAGTTGTGCTCAGTGCTCGGGATGTTCGGAAATCCTATCACATTGGAGGCAAGGAATTACCTGTTCTTCAGGGGGTCAACATGGATTTGCATCAAGGTGAATTTGTAGCTCTTCAGGGAGCTTCGGGTTCAGGCAAGAGCACTCTCTTACAATTACTGGGAGGATTGGACCGTTCCAGTTCGGGGTCGATCCTCTTTGATGGGAGTCCCCTTCAGATTCAGACTCCCTCGCAGTCGGCTCTGTTCAGAGGGCGGCACGTGGGTTTTATTTTTCAGGCATACCATTTACTGCCTGACTTGGTTGCTCTGGAGAACGTGATGTTGCCGGCCCAGGTTCAACGCCTATCACAAACAGTGATAGAAAACCGTGCTCGTGATTTGTTGGATAAAGTTGGGTTGAGTGAGCGTATGAATCATCGACCCTCTGAGCTTTCTGGGGGTGAGCAACAACGGGTGGCGATTGCTAGAGCACTAATGAACGAGCCTGAGATTGTTCTAGCCGATGAGCCAACAGGTAATCTGGACAGCGTGACGGAGCTTGAGATCATTAAACTCCTTAAACACCTTCATGAAGAGAGCCGGCTTACTTTGATGGTGGCCACGCATGATGAGAAAGTGGCAGAAGCGGCTCAGCGTGTTGTGTGCTTGAAAGATGGTCAGGTGTGTTAATATTGAGTGGTTGCTCAAGACAGGTGTTTGCCGCTAGGGTGGAAAGGCGATGAAGGTTTTTGTCGACGGCAAGTTTGTAGATGAGAAAAAGGCGATGGTCTCAGTGTTTGACCATGGTCTCTTGTATGGGGATGGCGTCTTTGAAGGTATTAGGGCATATAACGGACGGGTGTTTAAACTGACTGAACACGTTGACCGGCTTTTTTATTCAGCTAAAGCGATCCTGCTGAAGGTTCCTTTAAGCCATAAGGCGATTTGCAAGGCGGTGTGCGAGGCGTGCCGGCGCAATAAAATTCGCGATGGGTACATCCGGCTGGTGGTGACCCGAGGGGTTGGGACTTTGGGATTAGATCCTAATCGTTGTAGTAATCCTCAAGTCATAATTATAGCTGATAAAATTCAGCTCTATCCTAAGGCGTTTTATGAGGAGGGCTTGAATATTGTGACTGTTCCAACCACTCGCAATCATACCAATGCAGTGAACCCGGCAATCAAATCCTTGAATTATCTCAATAATATTCTCGCTAAAATTGAAGCGACCAATGCCGGATGCGTGGAGGCCATCATGTTGAATCATGAGGGGTTTGTTGCAGAGTGCACGGGTGATAATGTTTTCATGATTAAGGACGATAAAATGTATACACCTCCTCTGGCAGCCGGGGCACTGCATGGAATCACCCGCGAGGTGGCGGTGGATTTGGCCGAGGCAAACGGTGTGAAGGTAAGTGAGCCCAACCTTACCCGGTATGATTTGTACAATGCCGATGAGGTATTTATTACAGGAACTGCTGCAGAAGTGGTGCCGGTGGTAAAAATCGACGGTCGGCAAATTGGCCGTGGCAAGCCGGGTAAATTGACCAAGAAATTAATGAAGGCATATCACCATTTGACCAATTCCTCTGGGCAGGCGATATAAATAATGTGATGAAGTGCTGTCAATCCGATTGTGAGAACGAGGCAACGGTACATTTGACCGAGATAGTAAACGGTCAAATGAAAAAAATTGACCTCTGCGAGGAGTGCGCCAAAGAGAAAGGAGTGACTGACCCTCAAGGTTTTGCGCTGGCTGATTTACTCCTTGGTCTGGGGGCATCCTCAGAAATGGATTCGGCAGGGATGGAGATTGAGTGTCCCACCTGTGGTTTCTCTCAGGCGGATTTTAAAAAGACGGGACGATTGGGTTGTTCTACCTGTTACACTGTTTTTTCCGAGCCTCTGGAAGGGATGCTGAAACAGATGCATAAGGGGGTTCAGCACATCGGCAAGGTGCCCAAGGCTTTGCGTGCCAAATTGGACATCACCAAGCAGCGGGGCCACTTGAATGAGCAGTTACATAAAGCTATAGAAACAGAAAACTACGAAGAAGCGGCCCGGCTTCGAGATCAGTTGAAAGAACTGGAGGCTATTCCAGCCTCAAAGAAGGAGGAATAATGGAGCTTTTGAATTTTCTTACCTCATCAGCTGAGTTGTCCTCGGGTTCTGGCCCTGAAGACCATGTAGTATTATCTAGCCGAGTGCGTTTGGCACGCAACGTGAACGGGGTCCCTTTTCCGGGTCGTGCCAAGAAAAAGGTGCGTCAAGAGGCTTGCGATACAATCAAGCCCTTGGTGTCTGCGGCGTCAGCGATGCGCGGTGGATTTACTGCCGGCATGGAGGATTTAAAGGCGTTAGACAAGCAGCTTTTAGTGGAGCGTCATCTGATCAGCAGGGAGCACGCGGCGAAGGGTGGAGGCAGTGCGCTTGTTCTAAACAAAGACGAAACTTTGAGTGTAATGGTCAATGAAGAGGATCACTTAAGAATGCAGGCATTAATGCCAGGAATGCAGATTAAGCAGGCTTGGCAAAAGATAGACCGGTTTGACACGAGCTTGGAAAAGAAGATCGATTATGGCTACGATGCCAGCTACGGCTATCTTACAGCGTGCCCCACCAATTTGGGTACCGGGATTCGCGTGAGTGCCATGTTGCATTTGCCTGGGTTGGTGCTTGCTGACCAAGTGAACCAGATCGTTCAGGCAGTAACAAAACTTGGGCATGCCGTCCGCGGTTTGTATGGTGAGGGGACAGAAGCTTTGGGTCATATTTTTCAGGTTTCAAACCAAATGACGCTTGGAGAAAGTGAAGGCGAAATTATAGAGAGAATACACAAGGTGGTGCTTCAGATTATAGAGCATGAGACGAACGCGAGGGCTAACTTGCAGCAGGCTAAGTCAAAGGAGTTGTATAATCATGTGGGACGCGCTTATGGAGTGCTTGCCAATGCTCATATTGTCAGCTCAAAAGAGTCCATGAACCAACTCTCCCTGATTCGCTTAGGAGTAAAGTTGGGTATGTTTGAAGATCTTGAGGTGGCGGTAGTGGATGAACTCTTTCTAGTGACCCAGCCGGCTCATCTTCAGCAGTTTGTAGGGGGAAAATTGTCCGGTGAGGAGAGGGATGTGCACCGGGCCAACCTTCTTCGGGATAGGTTAAGTGGAGTTAAGAGCGTACAGTTTCCCAAATAAAGTTCTAATCGTCAGTTAATACGGTCGATTTCAATCAAAATTCATCAATAATGCAATTTGTGGGTATAAGTTGGCATTCAGATTGCTGGACGAATTATGGGGAAACCATTACGATTTAACTGATAAATGAGTGACGAAGGGATGAGTAATTTTACACCGCGAGCACAGCAGGTGCTGGCTCTGGCACGTAAAGAGGCAGATCGGTTTAATCACAACTTTGTTGGAACCGAGCACCTTTTGCTAGGTCTCATCAAATTGGGGCAAGGTGTGGCAGTCAATGTACTGCAAAAGATGGGCCTTGACCTTGAGACAGTTCGGCTTGAGGTGGAGAAGCAGGTCGGAACGGGGCCTGATCAGAAACAGGTTGGCAACATTCCCTATACTCCGAGAGTTAAGAAGGTGTTAAGCCTTGCCTCTAAGGAAGCCAAACAACTCCAGCACACCTATGTTGGCACTGAACATATCCTATTGGGGGTACTGCGTGAAGGTGACGGTGTGGCGGCTCGAGTTTTAAAGAATTTGGATATTGATATAGAGGAAACTAGACAGGAGATTCTAAAGGAATTAGATCCAAATTTTGCCGTTGGCGAAGAGGAGATGGACGATGTCGGAGATGAGGAAGAGGCGACTTCTGTTAAGGGTGGCGGTAAAAAGGGCAGTAAAACTCCCGCATTACGTGCATTTGGTCGGGACCTAACTGAGATCGCTCGCAAAGGCGAGATGGATCCAGTGATTGGTCGCTCAGATGAAATTGAACGTGTGATACAAATCCTGTGTCGACGCACCAAGAACAACCCCGTTCTGTTAGGGGAGGCTGGTGTGGGTAAAACTGCAATTGTCGAAGGTTTGGCGCAGGAAATTGTGGCCGGCAATGTTCCCGAAATTTTGCGCGACCGGCGGGTGGTGACATTGGATTTGGCTCTTATGGTGGCGGGAACAAAGTATCGCGGCCAGTTTGAAGAGCGCATCAAGGCGGTAATGGATGAGATTCGCCGCGCCAAAAACATTATTTTGTTTATTGATGAATTACACACCATTGTGGGTGCCGGTTCAGCAGAAGGCACAATGGATGCGAGCAATATTATCAAGCCTGCACTCAGTCGTGCTGAACTCCAGTGTGTTGGGGCAACCACGCTTAATGAATACAGGAAGTACATTGAGAAGGATGCGGCACTGGAGCGGCGGTTTCAAACGGTGAAGGTAGAGGCTCCTTCTATCGATGAAGCGGTTGAGATTTTAAAAGGTCTTCGTGTTAAATATGAGGACCATCACAATGCTGATATTACTGATGAAGCTGTGGTGGCTTCGGTGAAGCTCTCAGATCGCTATATTACAACGCGTTATCTTCCTGATAAGGCGATTGATGTTATGGATGAGGCTGGGTCCCGTGCTCGTATCAAGACAATGACGCGTCCACCTGAGATAAAGGAACTCGAGAAGAAGATCGAAGAGATTAAGGGGAAGAAGGAGGAAGCGATTAAGGAGCAGGATTTTGAGAGGGCCGCTGCTATGAGGGATGATGAGAAGCAGGCCAAGGAAAACCTCGAGAAGGTAATGGAGGACTGGAAGGCGGCCAGTGCTGAAAACCGCGTTGTAATCACTGATGAGGACATCATGCAGGTTGTGTCCAAGTGGACCGGTATTCCGTTGCAGCGGATGGAAAAAGACGAGATCAAGAAACTGCTCAATATGGAAAAAACGCTTGAGCAGGTAATTGTTGGTCAGAGTGATGCCGTTACTGCTCTCAGCAAGGCATTGCGTCGATCACGGGCCGACCTCAAGGATCCTGTTCGTCCGATCGGTGCCTTTGCGCTGTTCGGGCCCACCGGTGTTGGCAAGACACTGCTGGCCAAGACAATTGCAAAGGAGCTTTTTGGGGATTCGAAGGCGCTTATTCAAATAGATATGAGTGAATATATGGAGAAATTCGCAAGCTCTCGGCTTGTGGGTTCACCTCCGGGCTATGTGGGGTTTGAGGAAGGTGGGCAGCTTACCGAGCAGGTGCGGCGACGGCCTTATTCAGTTGTGCTGTTTGACGAAATAGAAAAGGCACACCCTGATGTTTCCAACATGTTATTGCAGATTCTGGAGGAGGGGAAATTGACTGATAGTCAGGGGCGTGTGGTGGATTTTCGGAATACTATTATTTTACTCACTTCCAATGTCGGCTCCGATGGAGCCAGGAAGAGCAAGTCTATCGGGTTTAACAATTCTAACGATGAGGTCGATTACGAGAAGATGAGGGAGCTTATCATGGATGAGGCCAAAAAAGTATTTCGTCCAGAATTCCTAAACCGACTCGATGATTCTATTGTATTCCACGCTCTTGGCAAGGAGGCTTTGATGAAGATCTTGGATCTTGAGATCAAAAAGGTCGTTGAGCGCTTGGAAAAGAAGGGGATCAATTTGGTGTTAGACGAAAAATCCCGCGATTTTCTCGTCGAGAAGGGGCATGACCCCGAGTATGGTGCGCGGCCGATGCGTCGTGCTGTCGAACGGTATATGGAGGATCCGTTGGCAGAGGAAATTTTGCGTGGCAAGCTTGTTGAAGGGCGTCCCATTAAAGTGTCTGCCGATGAAGACAAGCTTACGTTTTCGCAAAAGTCGCCTGCTGAAAAAGCAGTCGCTGGTGACTAGTATAATTGCACCAACGTGGTTTAATCACATTATAAGGATTGAGGTGGTATGAGTGCCGCCAAGGGGGAATTATTCAGCTTTGTGGAAGGCATGGGCCGCGTGGCGCTATTGGCGGGCGAGGTTTTCAGATCCCTATTCAAGACTCGCCTGAATTGGTCTGACTTGATCAGGCAATTGCATTTCATAGGCTACAAATCACAATTTGTCGTGCTCACCACTGGGGCCTCCACGGGCATGGTTTTTTGTGCGCAAACATTTTTTCAATTTCACAAGGTGAAGATGGACACCGCCGCGCTATCGGTTGTAAGTGTGGCGATGAATAGAGAGCTTGGCCCCGTCTTGGCCGGATTAATGGTTGCCGGCCGGGTTGGGGCGGCCATGACTGCAGAAATAGGGACCATGCGGGTGACTGAGCAAATAGACGCGTTAAAATGTATGGCCACACATCCAGTCGATTATCTTGTGGTGCCGCGCTTTCTTGCCACCGTGATTTCGATGCCGCTGCTGACCATACTTGCATGGCTGGTTGGTATCGCAGCGGCTTACCTTTTAGCGGGGAAACTGCTCGGTATTGAAGAGGCATTTGCGCTGAGACACATGTATTTTTACACCGATACTCAACATGTTTTAATGGGTGTGATCAAAGCGGTTGTATTTGGTGCGTTAATCTCCCTCGTAAGCTGCTATCATGGCTTGAACTGTGGCAAGGGTGCCGAAGGCGTTGGGCGTGCTACTAATGAGGCCGTGGTGCACTCCTGTATCGCAATTTTGATCTCAAACTTTTTCCTCACGCTTTTCCTTCGGTCAATCTTGTATCCGGCGTAATGGTTGAGCTGAATAACATTTCCAAGAGTTTCGCTGGCAACAAGGTGTTGGATGGGATTAGTTTCTCGGTGGAGGAAGGAGAAAGTATCGCGATTGTCGGTCGAAGTGGGACGGGCAAAAGCGTCCTTATCAAGCATATTATAGGTTTAATTTCCCCCGATTCGGGCTCAGTGAAAGTAGATGGCCACGAATTGATGGGAATGAATGAACGTGAACTGCTAGCGATTCGGAAGAAATTTGGAATGCTTTTTCAGGGGGCGGCCCTTTTTGATTCCTTAGATGTGACTGAAAACGTTGCCTTCCCACTGAGACGTTCAGGGATTACTGATGAAACGGAAATCGCCCGGCGTGTTGATGAGGTCTTGAGCTTAGTTGAACTGCCAGGTATTGGAGCGAAGATGCCTTCAGAGCTGTCAGGAGGAATGCAGAAGAGGGTCGGTTTGGCCCGGGCAATTGTCCATCGGCCGCAAATAATATTGTATGATGAGCCGACCACTGGGTTGGATCCGATTGTTTCGGATAGTATTGACCAATTGATGATGAGAGTTAGGGACAACTATCAGGTTACGTCCATAGTTATCACGCATGACATGCGTTGCGCCCGTAGAATGGGCCAGCGGATAATTTATTTGCGGGAAGGACAAGTTTATCTCGACGCTCCGGCGGACGATGTTTTCAATTCAGAGGATGAGTTGGTGGGTCAATTCATCCGGGGGGAGGCGGATTTTTCCGTTGAGTCGGTTTAGAACGGGAAGAGGAACGGGTGTCCTGGATTTGGTTATGAGCGATAAGCCAATGGTTTTGAAGGAGGAGGGGATTTAGATGACTAGTGGTCGATTGGAATTCAAGGTAGGCTTGTTTGTTGTTGTTCTACTTGGACTGGCAGCAGTTATGTCCATTAGATTTAGTAAAACCGGATTTGGTTTAATGGACGAAACCGTTTCTATCAATCTTCGGACGGAGAATGCCGGTACGGTTATCAAAAATTCCCCAGTCCTCATGTCTGGAGTAAGAGTGGGATACGTAGACTCGGTCGACCTATTGAAGAATCAAGATGGTTCGGTAGTCGTAGAGTTGGGCATACAGTTGTTTGCAGAGCATGAAGATAAGGTCTTGGGCCAAAACTCGACTTTTTTCATCAAATCCACCGGTTTTTTGGGCGATCAATACATTGGAGTAAACCCCGGTCAAGGTCCCCCCGTTCGTGTTCTGCTCGAGAAAAAAGGCTGGTTGTGGTGTGAGAAGCCATTTGATATTGAGGAGACCGGCCAGAGAGTTTCCAAACTTCTTGAACACGTGGATGTAGCCGTGATGGCAATCACGAACTTTGTCGGGAAAATTGATCAGGAGCTGTTGAACGATGACACCGTAACGGACCTCACCATGACTATCTCTGATTTTCGAGAGATTTCGAAGAGTGTTAAGGAAAAGTTTGATGATAACGGATCAGTTTCTCGGGGTATTGAAAATTTCAATAGGGGTATGACCAATTTCAACGCCTTTTCAATACAGCTTCGCGATGCAATGCGCACTAATGCTCCCGCAGTTCATGAGAGTGTAACTAACTTTTCTGCCTTTACCAAAAGACTTCACGATTCGGCCGGCGAACTGGAGTTACTTATTTCCACCAATGCTCCCACGATGCAAAAAGCTCTTGGCAACATTCAAGCGTTCTCTGCAAAGTTGGACAAGACCACGGCTGATCTGCAGTCTACACTCACTAATAACCGCACCAATATTACGCAGGTGGTTGAAAATCTTGCCGTCGCTACCCGCAATATTAAGGGTATTACGGAGAGTGCGGACAAGATTTTGAATAAGATGGAATCTGGGGAAGGCCTTGCTGGAGGCTTAATTGCAAACGAGCAAATGCGACTTCAGTTTATGGCGGTGATGACTAATCTCAATGGAACCGCTGTTCATTTTTCAAACCTTGCCAGTAATCTTAATGCGCGTGGAATTTTTTATAAACCCAAGCCTGAATCTCTCGTGATACCTCCCCGAAGTGTGCGGCCTAAGTGACGATGGAGCGGGTTACTGTTTTTACCGCATTTAACCCTGTGCAGGCGCAGATAATTGGGACACGACTGCAAGCAGCTGGTTTGGATGCCACTGTAGAAGGGGAGGCAGCAGCTCTCAGCATTGAAGGGTACTCACTTGCTACTGGCGGTGTTCGGGTCCAGGTTCCCTCTTCACAGGAAGCGGATGCACGAGAACTGATCGAGTCACATGAAGAAAACGAGTCCTAAACTATGGAAAAAACTGCAAGGAAGTCTTGCTATAGGGGAGTTAAGACTGGATGAGTCTACGTTGGCTTCCCATAGAGGAGATAAATGGTTTGCAGAAAAACTTCCCGAGGCGGTGGCTTTACCGCGTTCGACCAAATCGGTTAGTTCCATTCTAAAGTTTGCTTATCGCCACAATATTCCTGTCACGCCCCGTGGTGCGGGGCATGGTTATGTCGGAGGGTGCGTTCCGGTGCGGGGAGGGATTGCTTTATCCCTAGCTAGAATGTGTCGTATCCGGGAAATTAATGGAGATGATTTTGTGGCTGTGGTTCAGCCGGGCGTCATAACAGCTGAACTGCAAGAAAAAGTTGAAGCGAACAGTCTCTATTACCCTCCTGATCCGGCAAGTCGATTCGACTGCACAATCGGTGGGAACATCGCGACTAATGCCGGTGGCCCTCGGTGCTTGAAATACGGTGTTACCTCCGATTACGTGCTTGGGCTGGAGGTTGTGATGGCTGATGGCTCCATAGCTCGGATTGGAAGCCGGACCCATAAGAACAAGACAGGATTTGATTTTCCAAGATTTTTTACCGGGACAGAAGGCCTTTTGGGAGTGGTAACTGAAGCCACCCTGAAATTAGTTCCCCTCCCGCCTTTTCGTGCTGCGTTGTCGGTTGGTTTGGGCTCCATTTCCGGTGCGGCCAAGGGAATTGGTTTGATATTTAAATCGGGTTTTCTGCCAAGTGCACTGGAGATTGCTGATGAATTTACGCTGAAGGCTGCTGCCAAGCGTACGGGGAGCAAGTGTCTGCTTGGATGTTCGGGGCATTTGATTGTGGAATTGGACGGTCAGGAAAAAAGTGTGCGTGGTGAATTGCGCGAAGTGAAAAGATTGCTTGCTAGTCTGAAACCGAACTTTATGAATCAAGCACTTGGGAGGGATTCTGTTGAATCCATTTGGAATCTACGGCGGGAATTTTCCTATTCACTGCGAGACACGGGGCTAACCAAGCTTAATGAAGATATTGTTGTTCCCAGAGGGTGTTTGAAGGAATTGTTAGGGTTTACGGGCCGGCTCCAGAGGAAGCACAAGATGCCTGTGGCCTGTTTTGGCCATGCTGGTGATGGAAATATTCATGTTAATATAATGATGGATGAAACACGGCCGGGTTGCGCCAAACATAGGAAAGCCGCCTTGGATGAGTTGTTCCAATGGGTAATCGAAAATGATGGTGTTATCACGGGTGAACATGGCGTCGGGATTGCCAAGAAGCCTTGGTGGCCTCTGGCGACTTCTTCGGAAGTTCGCAGGCTGCATCAAAAAGTGAAGCTGGCATTGGATCCAAGGGGGATCCTGAACCCAGGAAAGTTCCTCTAGGAAGGACGGGCTAATGTCACGGTGATCCTGCGGCCTTCAAGTTCAGAGCCGTCCAGTTCTTTTACTGCCTTATTCGCACTCGCGAGGTCTTCCATTTCGATAAATCCACAGCCATTAGAACGGCCTGAGGCGCGATCACGGGCGTGGGCAACCTTAATGGTTTGGCCGGCAGAATTGAAGTGAGCCCTTAGATCATCATCCGAAATCTTAAAGGGCAGGTTGCCCACGTAAAGTGTGCTCGACATGGGTCAAGCAAAGCATGGCATTGAATTCAATTCAAGTGCGATGCACCAGAACGACGAATTCACCCTTTGGTTTTCGTTTTGCATAATATTCGACCAATTGGGCTGGTGATCCGCGAAGAAACTCCTCAAATTTCTTGGTAAGCTCTCTTGCCAGCACTACTTCAGATTCGGGCCATTGTGTTTGTAGTTCGCTCAATAATTTAGTGATTCGATACGGCGACTCATAAAAACATAGTGTGCCAGATGTCTGGTTCAGGGAGTTGAGTTTTTTTTTGCGGCCACCGGATTTATGAGGGAGAAAACCCGCAAAGTGAAATTCTTCAGTCGGCAATCCGCTCGCGGGGATGGCTGCTATTAGAGAGCAGGGGCCAGGGACACTCTCCACCCGGTGCCCAGCCTTGATTGCAGCGCGTACAATTCGCTCCCCGGGATCGCTGATTCCTGGAGTTCCTGCGTCACTGACTAAAGCAACTGTTTGATCATTTTCCAAGCAGTCCAAGATTACTTGTGAGCGTTTAGCTTCATTGAATTTATGGCAACTGACTACCTTTTGACTTATGTCGTGAGCCTTGAGTAGTTGGTTTGTTCGCCGGGTGTCTTCAGCGGCTATAATATTACATTCACGAAGGGTGCGGAGAGCACGTAGGGTGATATCCTCAAGGTTTCCGATTGGAGTGGCTACCAGATATAACGTGCCGGGTTGAAGTGGAGCCTGAGGCATGCGCGGATAAAACACAACTGGTGACGGGACGCAATCAGATTCGCATTGCCTTTTCTCAGGTTCGTTAGTATGTACCTTCCGCCGATGCCGGTTTCTCAGGAGTCCAACATCTCGCCCTTCAACTATCGATGGCCTTTTTTTGTTGCGGGGTTGGTTGCTCTTTGGATCATTATAACGGTGATATGGATAGTTTGGGGCGTTGGTCAGGTGAGGCAAGATAGGGAGCAGGGAAAGGAGTCGTATCCTTTTGGTAATCAATTAAATCAAACCAATCGTTCAGATGAACACGAATAATACATTGATGGTGCTCGTGGCTGTGGTCTTCTTGGCATGTAAGCCCAAAGAAAACGCTGTCCAGTCAGGCCCGAAAGTTCCTGTACTATTAGGCCAGAAAACCAAAGCCCAACTTGATATGGATCGCATCGCGTGGATTCCACCAGGCAGTTTTGAGATGGGCTCCGAGAAGAATCAAGATGAACAGCCAATCCATCAGGTAAAACTAGACGGTTTTTGGATTGGGAAGTATGAGGTAACCAACGAAGAATTTGCGGAATTTGCCAAAGATAGGGAGTACAGGACTATTGCCGAACGGAAACCCAGACCAGAAGATTTTCCAGAGATACCGCCAGCGGAGGTCGAAAAATTTAAAGCTGGATCCATTGTTTTTACGACTCCGGATGAGGATATTCCCGTAGAGCGCCTCACGGAGCACAATGCCTTTTTGGCCTGGTGGCAGTACGTGGATGGTGCGTGTTGGCGTTTTCCAGAAGGGCCAAAAAAGGAAGGTGCCGACAAAAAGGCAAAGCACCCTGCGGTTCACATTGCCTGGTACGATGCACAAGAGTACTGCAAATGGCTTACCGGTAAGACAGGTATCAAACACCGTTTGCCTACTGAGGCCGAGTGGGAGTATGCGGCCCGGGGAGGTTTGAAGGGGAAAGAGTACATCTGGGGCGACGAGCAGGAACCGGAGGGTCAAATCATGGCCAATATATGGCAGGGAAGGTTCCCGAGGGAAAACACCAAAAAAGACGGGTATTATACGACTGCTCCTGTCGGGCAATTTCCTCCTAATGGGTATGGGTTATTTGATTTGGGTGGGAATGTGTGGGAATGGTGTTCTGACTGGTACATGCCCAACTATTATCGGAACAGCCCCATGTCAAATCCAACGGGACCCAATGAAAGTTATGATCCGAATGAACCAGGCAAATGGAAGCGTGTGCAACGCAGTGGATCCTTTCTTTGTTCAGATCTCTATTGTGGGGCCTTTCGGCCTTCTCGAAGAATGAAAACCACTCCTGACACCGGCATGTCACACGCCGGGTTCAGGGTAGTGGTAGAAGCTCCCGCCCCAATAAAATAACGGAGGGCTATTTTTTAACGACCGGCGGTTTGCTTGGGTTGCGTGATCGGCCATAGCAAACTGCGTGTTCGGGCTGAACGAAGATATGTCTCAAAATCTTTGATTACATCCGGGTTAGTCCGTGCAACATTTTGTGATTCAGTGGGGTCGCGCTTGATATTGTAGAGTTCCAAGGCTTTGCCGGGAGCAGGGCGGATAACTTTCCATTCCCCCTTGCGGGCAGCTTGTTGTGAGCCGTACTCATGCATTTCCCAATAGAGATAGTCGTGTCGGTTTTTCTGTTCGCGCCCAAGCAATGTAGGCATAAAAGAGATGCCATCAATTTCACGTGGCTTGGGGACTCGTGCCGCTGAGAGGATTGTCGGAAGAACATCCCAGTGGGCAAATACTTCTTCGCTTACCGTGTTGGGTTTGATTTTACCGGTCCAGCGGACGATCATAGGGACACGTAGTCCTCCTTCGTACAGGTGGCCCTTAATGCCTCGGAAAGGACCTGCGCTACGAAAAAATGCGGGATCGTTTCCGCCCTCCTGGTGGGGGCCATTGTCACTGGTGAGAATAATGAGGGTATCCTCCTCCATCTTGAATGCGCTCAGCTTGGCCATGATTTGACCAATGGCGGTGTCTAGGCGTGTAATCATAGCTGCCTTATTCCGTTCAGGTCGGGGCCACCGTTCGCCATTATATGGAAAGGCCGTGGGGACCTCCATGCCGTTGCCGGTTTTTTGCGCAAGGCTATTGTTGGCGTGAGGGGCAGTGTATGAGAGGTACAGAAAAAACGGAGCATATTTTTTATGCCATTCTGGCTTGTAAATACGAATAGCGTTCAGTGCTGCCTTTGTGAGAAGATCGGTAGAGTAGGAGTTTCTTTGTCCACGAGAGTTGGCCTGAATTTGAACGTCTCCGTTCCAGCTGTTAATGCCTTTAATACCAGGTTCATATCGCCATACATAGGTAGGGTAATGATTGTTCGCATGAGTCTGGTCCACGAAACCCAGCCAGTGTCTGAACCCTTTTTTGAACGGTTCACCGGGGGTGCCTTTGCCGCCTAGATTCCACTTTCCAAGGGCAATAGTCTCATAACGTGCATTGCCCTGAAGATACATCGGGATTATTGTGTCAATAGTGCGCAAGGAGGATGGGCGGTTGCCACGAATATAGCTGTGTCCGGTGTGTTTGCCGGTTAGCAGGCTGCAACGGGATGCGTTACCCAATGGTGCTCCCGAGTAAAATTGAGTGAAGCGCATGCCTTCGGCAGCCAGTCGGTCGATGTAGGGAGTTTTAATTAATTTTTGTCCGTAAACCCCAAGGTCTCCCCATCCGAGATCGTCAATAACAATGAGAATTATGTTCGGTGTTTCGGGGCCTTTTTGTTCTGCAGGTGTTTGGGATATAACAGTGCGGGGCTTCTTGCTTTTTACCGGTTGTATGGTTGGGGTAGGCGATGGCTGGGCGACGGAGCTTGACTCGAGTATGATTGTGGCACAGCAAAATATACACAACGAGAGTAACCCACTAAAATAACGTCTCATAAATAATTCCTCCTTTGGAAAGTGCTAAAGAAGCACTTTCAATAAGTTATTCAAAAGCTTTTTTATTTGAATTTTAACTTATTAACACATCTGTCTGGTATTGTTTACAGTAGTTGTTAGATTAACTTCCTGTTTGGAAGAGCTATGAGCCTGACGATAATGTTTTCTATTGTTTTGAGTAGGATGAAAAAATTTATGCTTAAGGTGACCGTTGTTCTGTGTGTGTGGCAGGCAGTTGGGTGTTCTACGGTGCCAGAAACGGGCCGTTCTCAGTTTAATATGATTTCCCCCTCGGCGGAACGGTCCATGGGGCGGGATGCGTTTACTCAAATGAAGGCCAAGACCTCCTTGAGTCAGGATAAGAATGCAACGGCAATGGTGCAGCGAGTTGGCAGGCGGATTGCGGCTGTTGCAGACTTGCCAAAGGCTCAATGGGAGTTTGTTTTATTTCAAAATAATCAGGCTAATGCTTTTTGTTTGCCGGGAGGAAAAGTGGGGGTCTACACAGGGCTTTTGCCCATAGCGAAAACAGAGGCAGGTTTAGCTACGGTTTTGGCCCATGAGGTGGCCCATGCGGTGGCTCATCATGGTTCTGAACGAATTAGTCGAGTGTTGGCAATTCAAGGCTTGGGGATTGCCGTGATCTCTCAAATGGATAATTTAAACTCCAATACCCGCAACCTGCTATACACAGCCTACGGGCTGGGAACGACTTTGGGCAGTGAATTACCGCATAGTCGATTGCAGGAAAGTGAAGCCGATGAAATTGGGCTCATTTACATGGCGCGAGCTGGGTACGACCCAAAGGAGGCAATTGCTTTTTGGCAAAGGTTTGCCGATTATAATCAAAAGAAGGGTAACAAGGTGCCATGGTTCCTGAGGACTCATCCGCTGGACGAACAGCGAATCGAAAATTTAAAGCGTTTGATGCCCAGAGCGAATTTGCAGTATCGGCCTCGCTCGGCCAAGGAAGTCAATTCACCCCAGTCAAATCAGAATCCGCAGAAAAAGGGTGTTACCAAAACCGTTATATTATTCGACCCAAAAGACATGTCTAGAAGGTCAGTTATATGGAAGCCAGGGCTTACACTCTACAGTGCCCGACGGTCAGTGAAAATTGACGCAGCAAGCGGGGCAATGATCGAGCGGGCGGGTAAAATTTTCCCAGGGAAACCAGCTACTGCTTTACAGCCCAATGATATGGTCCGTTGGAAGTAGCTGATACTTGTGTGATCGAAATCTTTTCACTAGTCTGTTTTTATGCATTTGGACGGTCCGCAAGAAGCGCCACGGGATTGGCGAGGCATTCTCAAGCACCTTGGGCCCGGGCTGATTATTACCGCCTGTATTGTCGGTTCGGGGGAACTGATTGCGACCCCCAAAGTGGGAGCTGAATACGGATTTAGCCTGCTCTGGTTCATTATTGCCGGCTGCATGATAAAGGTTTTGGTACAAGTGGAACTTGGGCGGTTTGCAATTTCCAAAGGAATGACCACCCTGGAAGCATTAAATACCATGCCGGGTCCACGTTTTATTGTTTCGTGGCTGGTGTGGTGCTGGTTGTTCATGTTTGTTGGAATCCTGTTTCAACTTGGAGGGATTGTGGGAGGTGTGGGAAAAGTAGTAGCCGAACTGGGCTGGTTGGATGGTTTCGGGGGGGCTGGATTATTAACGACGGATCGGATTATAGCACTAATCGTTTCTACGGCTACAGTGGCGATTCTGGCTTCGGGGAAGTATAAGACAGTAGAGATTTTTTCCACCATTATGGTGGTTCTCTTCACCATTGCGACCTTGTTTGCTTTGGCAAGCTTGCAAACATCTCCGGCCATGGCGGAATTCAAAATTTCCCTGTCAGACATCGGGAAAGGGTTGAAGTTTGAATTGCCGGGCGATTTTTCAACGGCCTTTGCTGCCTTCGGAATCATTGGAGTGGGCGCTTCAGAGTTGATTTACTATCCGTATTGGTGTCTGGAAAAGGGATACGCGAAGAATGTGGGCACAGCCAATCCCACCACAGTGTGGTATGAAAGAGCCAAGGGATGGCTGCGTATTATGCGGATAGATGCGTGGTTGTCCATGGCGGTTTACACGAGCGCAACAGTCGCCTTTTTCCTTCTGGGTGCAGCACTGCTTCATGGTTCAGGCAAGGAGGTGAATGATGGGAATATGATTGCTTCACTATCTGAGATGTATCGCCCCCTTGGAGAGGTAGGTTTAACCATTTTTTTATTGGGCGCATTTGTGGTGCTCTTTTCAACGATGGTGACGGCTTCTGCTTCGAACGCCCGCTTGTTGGCCGATGGACTTGTATTATTTGAGCGTATTGAGAAACCTAAAAACGAAGAGGCTCGTGAGAGATTGCTCTCCAGATGCTGTATGGCCGTCCCTGTGTTTTGTGCCTTGGTGTATTTCTTTATCGGAGCTCCAGTTTCATTAGTTCTGGTGGGCGGGGTGGCTCAAGCGTTGATGTTGCCTTTTTTGTCAATTGCCGCACTCTATTTCCGTTATAAGAAAACAGATAAACCCCTTCAACCCGGGATGGTATGGACGGCTTTCCTTTGGATCTCAGCATTGGCGATGACAGGAGTCGGCTTGTTTCAGTTATATCAAAAACTGGCTTAATTTCTTGCCCTGATCCAGTGCCTTGTTCGGCCCTTTGGGGTCGTTGGGGGTTTTCCTCAGATTATGATTTAAGATGGGAAAAAGAGCTCGCATAGAGGTATCTTCAATAAACTTGCCAACCTGCGCTTGACCATCAAGCCAAAGGGTTGTTTCTCTTTGCGCGTGGAACGATTACCTGGATTCCGTGATTTTTTCCCTGAGCCCTTGCCTAAGGGCGAGATGTGGAGTGCAGACGTGCGTGAATACATCTTCGATCGCTGGCAAACGACCGCCCGAAATTACGCTTTTCAGGTCTATGATGGCCCCCCTTTGGAGCTTCTTGAGTTATACACGGCCAAGAGTGGCGAGGAGATTGTAGGACAGCTATACAACTTCACTGATAAGGGGGATCGCGGGGTTTCCATGCGCCCGGAAATGACGCCCACTGTTGCGCGTATGATTGCTGCTCGGGAGCGTCATTATAAAAAGCCCATTAAGTGGTACTCGATTCCTCAGCTCTTTCGTTATGAACGCCAGCAGAAAGGTCGGTTGCGTGAGCACTTTCAATTTAATGCCGACATTTTTGGCGAGAACCATCCTGCCGTGGATGCTGAGTTGATTGCAATGTTAACAGACATTCTCCGCAGTTTTGAGCTCTCGGCCGATGATTTTGTGGTGAGGATCAGTAGTCGTAATGCGTGGCAGGAGTTTTTTCGTTCGCAGGGTGGCGATGAAGCTGACGCCTATGAGTTTTATCAGGCCGTGGATAAGATCGAACGAACGGCTACTGAGGACAGTGCCAAAAAATTTGATTCACTAGGGTTCACCCTTGAAAAGGTCCGTAATTTTATTGATTCGAGCGAGCCGACAGAGGAGCTGCAGGAGGTTTTGGATAACCTTAAGGCACGAGGACTCGGAGACTTTGTGAAGATCGATTACAATGTTATCCGCGGGTTAGCCTATTATACAGGGGTCGTCTATGAGGCATTTGACCGCCATGGAAAGTTTAGGGCGATTGCCGGGGGAGGACGTTATGACCAGCTGGTGAATCTGGTTTCGGGAGGAAAGAATGACATGCCAGCTGCGGGCTTTGCCATGGGTGATGTCGTTCTGGTTGAATTACTTAAAGAGCGCGGTTTGCTGCCTGAATATAACCCGTCACTCGATGTCTACGTGATGGTGGAGGATGAGGCTTTACGGGAAAGCACGCTCGAGCTGGTTCAGCAGATTCGTGATTTTGGTTTGCATGCCGAATATCCATTGGCGGCAACGAAACCGGACAAGCAGTTCAAACGCGCTCTTGAGCTTGGGGCACGTTTCACTGTGCGACTGACTGATGAAGGGACGGCTCTGCTCAAGAATTTGGAATCCCGCGAAGAAACCGCCTTGGAGGCGAATACGGTGGCCGAAAGGTTAATCTAGATAACATGCGAGAGCTTTACATCGGAATCGATAGTGGCACGCAGTCCACCAAGGCCCTGGTGGTGGACCTGAAGAATGGAAAAGTACGAGGATCAGGCCAGCGGGCGTATGGTTTGATTAAAGGATTGCCAGCCGGGGCGAAGGAGCAGGATCCGGAAACGTGGAAAAAGGCAACGGCGTCGGCTGTTAAATCTGCTTTGAAGCAGGCGAAGGCGAATGCTTCGGAGGTAAAAGGTATTGGGGTGAGTGGTCAACAGCACGGATTTGTGCCGGTCGATAAGGATGGGAAAGTCATACGGCCTGCGAAACTTTGGTGTGACACCACTACCACCGCCGAGTGTGAAGTAATAACCAAGAAACTTGGAGGCACCAAAAAGAGTATAAGATACCTTGGTAACGCCATGCTTCCCGGGTTTACTGCACCCAAGATTGCTTGGCTGAAAAAGCATGAGCCAAAGAATTATCGAAGACTAGCCACAGTGCTGCTGCCGCATGATTATCTAAACTATTGGCTTACGGGAAATGCGGTTATGGAATATGGCGATGCCAGTGGCACAGCTTTATTCGATGTGGCTAGACGTAAATGGTCTGCTCCGGTCATTAATGCAATTGATCCGAAACTTGCTGATGCTTTGCCTGAAGTTATTCCAAGTGATCAGCCCATTGGCACACTTGCAGCGGGCACAGCAAAATTGTTAGGATTGAATCCGGACACTTTGGTGAGTGCTGGTGGGGGCGATAATATGATGGGGGCCATCGGTACGGGGAATACGAAGCCAGGACTTGTAACTGCCAGTTTTGGCACAAGCGGAACTATTTACGCTTGTGCGGCAAGCCCGGTTATTGACCCTCAAGGTGAGATTGCGGCCTTCTGCGACTCAACCAACCGTTGGTTACCTCTTTTGTGCACGATGAACGTGACTGTGGCTACCGAAATGGTGCGCGCACACTACGGCATGTCCTACGCCCAATACGAAAAGGAAGCGCGCAAAGCTCAGGCAGGCTGTGATGGATTGACCTTGTTGCCGTATTTGGAAGGGGAGCGGACGCCCAATGTTCCCAACGGTACGGGTGTTTGGTATGGGGTTAATACTCGAACCAATCACCGCGGTCATTATGCGCGTGGGGCGATGGAGGGGGTGACGATGGGAATGAATTACGGCTTGAGGCGCTTGGTTGATCTCGGGGTTAAAGCTCGCCAAATACGGGTTACAGGAGGAGGAGCAAATTCAAAGCTCTGGCGCCAGATTATGGCCGATGTCTTTAATGCTGAAGTGGTTACGCTGAAGGTAGGGGAAGGGGCAGCATACGGCGCAGCAATTCAAGCAATATGGTGTGTGGCCAAGAATCGCGGTGAAAAAGTCAAAATTGAGGATCTGACTGCACGCTACGTTAAAATCAATTCTAGTCAAACGAACAAACCTTCACCCTCAAACGCAAAGCTCTATAAGGAAATTCAGTTACTTCACGATGAGTTGTCAGGGGCTTTGCGAGGCTCATTCCGGTGCCATGAAAATATCTGGAGATGTTAATAACTTGTTATTAATGAAACTCATTTGTGGACAGTGAGATTAACTTTCATCATGCGGCTGTGGCTTAAGTAGGTTTTATGTGCTATATTGAAGTCGTATGAAGTTGGTCCTTTCTGCACATAAGGTCACTTTGACCAGTGCCTTGAAAACTCACGTCCGTCAATGTATCGAAAAGCTGGATCACCAAGAAACTCACGCCCTCAAAGCGTTTGTGAATCTTGAGCGTGATCACACCGGCGTTTCTGACAAAAAATTCACCTGCACCATGAAGGTGGCTTTGCCGGGACAGAATCTGGTAGCTCGTGATTCGGAAAGTGATTTGTATGTTGCCATTGATTTGGTGACCAAAAAAATACAGGCACAATTGCGCAAACGTCACAACAAGTTCAAAGCTAGGAATCACAAGCAGGCTGCTGTTGCAAAACAAGCAATGCGATCCCTTGCCGCATAGGTGGCGACCTCTTGGCGTTGACCTCACTGGGTTCTAGTCGTTAGCTTCGGCGCATGCTCTTGCGTGCGCGCTTCGTTTACCCTGTATCTGCCCCTCTTATTGAGGATGGGTTTGTGCGCATGGCAGCTGGAAAGGTCGTCGAGGTAGGGGAGTGGTCCAAGTGCGCAGATCGGGCAGGGGTGGAGGAATTGGGAGAGGTGATCCTGTTGCCCGGATTTGTTAATGCCCACTGTCATCTCGATTACACGGATTTTGCAGGAGAAATCCCTTCGCCTGTTTCGTTTGCCCAATGGTTAAAGGCAATGGTTGCATTAAAGGCTAAGGTAGAGGATTCGGCACATTGTGAATCATGGTTGCGCGGTGCCCGGCAGGCTGTATCCCATGGGGTTACTACACTGGGGAATATTGAAACTCGGCGCAGTTGTCTCACGGAACTTTGGGCGTCAACTCCACTCAGGATGGTTTCCTTTTTGGAGATTATTTTATTGAAGGCTGAAAGTGACTCGGTGCAAGCAGTTAAGGAATTGAATGAATGGTTGACCCTCAACAGTCCGCCTCGCGGGAAAACGGGGATCAGTCCTCATGCGCCTTACACGACTAAATTGGATCTTCTGCAAGAGTGTGCACAGTTTTCCGGCATGACGATGGCCATGCATGTTGCTGAATCTTCCGAAGAAGATCAAATGTTTCGTCATGGCAAGGGGCCCCTATGGCAAATGCTTAAAACCGCAGGCCGCAATATGGATGATTGTGCAGGCTCTTTTCCTTTAGAGGGAGTCAAAGCAGCCGGCTTATTGAATGATCGGATGCTATTGATTCACGGGAATTATCTGGATTCACTGGACGTTGACCAAGTTGCTGATTCTGGGGCAAGTGTAGTGCATTGTCCTCGAAGTCACGAGTATTTTGGGCATCGTTCTTTTCTTTTAAAAGACTTTAGGGAGGCAGGGGTAAATCTTTGCCTTGGCACTGACAGTCTCGCCACGATGTCCGATGCACATGCTCAGGTGGACTTGTTTTCTGAAATTCAACGGTTTGATCTTCAGAATGAAGATATTGCCGATGAGGATTTAATTGAAATGGTGACAGTCAATGCCGCTCGTGCTCTTGGCATGCACGGAGAGGTTGGCTGCTTGCAGCCCGGAGCTTTTGCAGATTTATTTACCTTACCCTATTCTGGGGAGGCAAATGGGGTGAAGAAAGCTATAATTGGGCACAAGGGGCCGGTAGAAGCGGTGATGATTGATGGTCAGTGGGTGGATGAATATATGGAGGCCGCCTGATATGACCACCCCCTTCCAAACCTATTTGGGCCAAAAATTAAGTGAAATCGATGAGGTTGGACTTCGAAGGAAACTCCGAGAGATTGAGTCAGTTCAAGGGGCTAAGATTTCGGTGGGGGCTCGAAAGCTCTTGAACTTCTCCTCTAATGACTATCTGGGTCTCGCGAGGCATCCGGCGCTTAAAGAATCTACAGTTGAAGCAGTGAGGCTTTTTGGAGCCGGGGCAGGTTCGGCACGATTGATCAGTGGATCATTGGCTGTACTGCATGAACTTGAAGCTGCTGCTGCTGCATTTAAAGGAGCTGAGGCGTCTCTGAGTTTTTCCAGTGGTTATGCTGCCGCACTGGGAACGGTCCCTGTCTTGGTGGGAGAAGGTGATATAGTGGTGGTGGATAAGCTTGTGCACTCGTCTTTAGTGGATGCGGCACGGTTGTCAGGTGCGAAGTTGCGGGTTTTCAAGCATAACGATTTGGTGGATTTGGAGCGCATTTTGAAATGGGCCCGTGAATCTGGAGTGAACACTTTGATAATCACCGAGAGTGTCTTCTCGATGGATGGAGATATTGCTCCTTTGGAAAATATCGTTAAACTGAAGGAAGCTTATGGAGCATGGCTAATGCTTGATGAGGCCCATGCAGTCGGGTTGTACGGTAAGGGTCGAAGGGGGATTGCTGAGGAGCTTGAGGTAACAGATCGGGTGGAGGTGCAGATGGGGACACTCGGAAAGGCATTGGGCGCAGCCGGTGGTTTAATTTGTGGCTCTCAGGCGCTCGTCGATTTACTTATTAATCGTGCCCGTAGTTTTATTTATTCCACTGCCCCGGTTCCTGCGCAGGCAGCTGCTGCGCGTCAGGCAATTGAATTGATATGCTCCGATGAAGGAGGGATCCTTCAGACTCGGTTATGGAAAAATGTGGAAAAATTGAAAAACAGTCTCACTGGATGTGGCTGGAAGCTGCCGGCAATGCAGAGCGCTATTCTGCCGCTCATCGTGGGGGCTGAGGATGATGCAGTGGCTTTGTCAGAAAGATTGCTTGAAGCAGGTATTTGGGTTCCAGCCGTGCGTTATCCAACCGTTGCTCGCGGTGAAGCCCGGCTCCGTATTACAGTAAGTGCAGCACACACTGATGAGGATATAGAGATATTATTGGAGGCATTAGGCGGTGCATAAGCTGGCTCAATTGGATCGGGACTATGTTTGGCATCCGTTTACCCAGATGCGTGACTGGGCCAAGCGGGAGCCAATTATTCTTGAGCGCGGAAAGGGTTCGGTGCTGATGGATGTGCATGGCAAAAAATATTTGGATGGCAACGCTTCTATCTGGACGAACCTCCATGGGCATAATCACCCGCGTCTCAATCGGGCGATCAAAGCACAATTGGATAAGATTTCTCACTCTTCGTCATTGGGTCTGGCTAATAAGCCGGCGTCTTTATTGGCTGAAAAATTGGTGAAGGCGGGCGGTCGACCATTAAAGAAGGTGTTTTTCTCTGATAACGGTTCTACAGCTCTCGAGGTTGCCCTGAAGATGTCCTATGAATACAACCGCAGGATTGGCCGGGCTCGATCACCCAGGTTTCTCTCGCTTGGAGGGGGTTATCATGGGGATACGGTTGGGGCAGCGAGCTTGGGACAAATTGAATTATTCAGGCAGTCTTGCAACGGACTTCTGTTCAAGGCGGATAAAGTGATTTCACCCAATTGCTACCGCTGTCCCTTCAACAAGGCCAAACCAGACAGGCGGGATGCTCGTATTGGGCGTAAATGTAAATGGGAATGCATTGGTAAGTTGGAGGTTAAATTGAGTTCACGCAAATACGGGGCACTGGTTTTAGAGCCGCTGATACAAGGGGCTGCGGGGATGATTATGCATCCATCAGGATGGCTTAAAAGGGCTGTCAGAGCGGCTAGGAATTCAGGAACTCAGGTGATTGCCGATGAGGTGATGACTGGTTTTGGCAGAACGGGAACCATTTTTGCGGTACAAAGGGAAAATGCAGTTCCTGATTATCTGTGCTTGGCAAAAGGAATGACTGGAGGATACCTCCCAATGGCTGCAACGCTGACCACTCAGGATGTTTTTGATGTGTTTCTTGGGGAGTACGATGAATTTAAGAGTTTTTTTCACGGGCACAGTTACACGGGGAACCAGCTCGGATCTGCGGCGGCTTTAGCGAGTTGGGAATTATTGAAAGATTCCAAAGGACGGGCGCGTCGCAAGGTTCTGGAGAAGATGCTGGCCTGCGAGCTGGAAACTTTATGGCAGTTGGCTGCGGTAGGAGATGTTCGACAGGAAGGCTTGGTGGCGGGAGTGGAACTAGTGGATGACTGGCAGACACGTAAACCGTTTCCCTTAAAGGCTCAAGTGGGAGCCCGGGTGTGCGAGCAGATGGCCAATCGTGGCATATTAACGCGTCCAATAGGTAATGTAGTGCCGTTATTGCCCCCATATTGTACGACCGATGCGCAGATGCGGCGCATGGTCCGGGCTCTGCGTGAATCAATTATAGAGGTTTTGGGAGGGCCGAGGGTTTAGTTGCCGGGGGTGCGGATGCGTTCAACTAAATCCTTGGCTTCCTGTGTGGGTTCTTCGGTGTTTGATGAAACGGCAAAGGCCACAGCGAAATTGACAATTGCGCCGACTGCTCCAAAGGCATTGGGGGTGATGCCTAAAAACCAGTTTTCTTTCATTGTTCCCAGAAATGAGGTGTTTGGTATAAACATGATGCCTTTGTGCTGAAATACGTAGAGTAGAGTTACCCCAAGGCCCGCAATCATGCCCGCAATAGCACCCTGTTTATTCATTCGCTTGGAGAAGATGCCCATCATTAACACTGGAAAAATGGATGAGGCAGCGAGTCCAAATGCTATAGCGACTGTTCCGGCGGCAAAGTCCGGTGGGTTTAGTCCGAAGTATCCGGCTAGGGCGATGGCTCCCACCATGGCAACTCGGCTGGCGTTGAGTTCTTCTTTTTCAGTAATTTCAGGCTTCAGTATTCCTTTAAGTAAGTCATGGGATATGGCTGAGGAAATCGCAAGGAGTAATCCGGCGGCTGTTGAAAGTGCTGCTGCTAGACCGCCAGCTACAACCAGTGCAACCACCCACCCCGGCAATTTTGCGATTTCCGGGTTTGCTAACACGATGATATCCTTGTCCACAGTGGTCATTTCATTACCTTGCCAGCCACTTTGGGCGAAGGCCTCATTGGAATCATTATAGTATTGGATATGACCATCCATGTTTTTGTCCTCATACTTAAGGAGACCAGTCTTTTCCCAGTTCTTAAACCATTCTGGACGCTTATTATATTCAAGACTGCCTTCAGGTGTACCCACGGCCCCTGGTTGGATCGTTTGAGTCAGGTTTAGTCGGGCCATGGCTGCTACGGCGGGAGCCGTGGTGTAAAGGATGGCAATAAACACAAGTGCCCAGCCTGCGGATAGACGGGCATCGCTTACTTTAGGTACGGTAAAGAAACGAATAATTACATGAGGAAGGCCAGCAGTTCCGATCATAAGTGAGAGAGTATAGGCAAACATATTGAGTTTGCTGCCCATGGTGCTGGTTGTGTATTGGCTGAATCCGAGGTCGGTGATTACAGTATCGAGTTTTTGTAAGAGAGGGATGCCGTCCACATTTCCTCCGAGGCCAAGTTGAGGGATAGGGTTGCCGGTGAGCTCCAACGAAATAAAGATTGCCGGTACTGTATAGGCAAATATTAGTACAACATACTGTACGATCTGAGTATAGGTGATTCCCTTCATGCCTCCTAGAACGGCGTAAAAGAATACGATTCCCATTCCCACGAAGAGTCCGGTGTTGTAGTCAGTTTCCAGAAATCGCGAGAAAGCTACGCCGACACCCTTCATTTGGCCAATGACGTAGGTGACAGAAATGATTATTAGACACACGACGGCAACGACCCGCGCAGTTTTGGAGTAGTACCTTTCTCCAATAAATTCAGGCACGGTGAATTTCCCATACTTTCGAAGATAAGGTGCCAGCATTAATGCAAGGAGTACATAGCCGCCAGTCCAACCCATTAAGAAAACAGATCCGCCATATCCAGAAAAGGCAATCAAGCCAGCCATGGAGATAAACGATGCGGCACTCATCCAATCGGCGGCGGTAGCCATTCCGTTTGCAATAGGGCTAACTCCTCCTCCGGCAACATAAAATTCCTTGGTCGACTTTGCTTTGCACCATATAGCAATGCCAATATAGGAGGCAAATGAAAGCCCGACAATAATGTACGTCCAGGATTTAACGTCCATCAGCTTCCTCCTCGGGTCCGGAATCTGATTGGAGTTCTTCCATCTCGGTGAAAGAATATTTTTTGTCCAAGTTATTCATCATTCGGACATAGATAAAAATCAGTATAACAAAAACGTAGATGGAACCTTGTTGGGCCATCCAGAAACCGAACTGGAAGCCTCCCAGATTAATTTTGTTTAGTTGTTCAACAAATAGGATTCCACAGCCAAAGGAAACAAAGAACCATATGGCCATTATATAGGTCATAATACGGAGGTTTTCTCGCCAATAGGCTTGGCGGTTATTGTGAGGGGGATCTGTGTCGGCCATGGTGAAATACGCCAAAAGTTGCGGGTTTGTAGCAAAGCCATTGATTCTGTGCAATGTCCAATGGTGATGGTGTTTCGCCTTTCAATTTCGTTTTTTGACCCGTAAGGTCCGTGTTTTTCTGGAATGCCTAGTGTTTTTGTTAAAACTTATGGATGCCAAATGAATGAGCGTGATAGTGAGGCTGTCGCTGCGCAGCTCATTGCCAAGGGCTATAGCCTGGCTCCTGATGAGAAACAGGCGGATGTGGTTTTATTAAACACCTGTAGTGTTCGTGATTCGGCCGAGCAGAAGGCATTGAATAAAATGGGGTCGCTGGTTGGGCAAACCCGCAAGCATAATCCGGACGCTTTACTCGGGTTTCTGGGATGCATGGCCCAAAGTCGGGGCCAGGAGTTGATGGATCAGTTGCCCGATGTGGATCTGGTTCTTGGCACACAAAAGTTTCACCGGGTTGGGCAATATCTCGATGACCTGCTTGCCCGAAGGCGTGAGCAGGTGGTTGACATCGAAGAGGAGAAGGGGAGTGAATCTTTCATCCGGGAACACCTCTCAGAAGAAGGGGATAAGTCGAGGGCTGTAACAGCTTATGTTAGTATTATGCAGGGCTGTAATCAGTTCTGCACATTTTGCATTGTTCCTTATACGCGGGGTCGGGAGCGTTGCCGGAGTATTGAGGGTATTACCGATGAATGCCAGGAGCTCGTAAAGAACGGCATCAAGGAAATCACGCTGTTAGGGCAAATAGTCAACAGTTATGGTAAACGTGAAATTGGACCCAAAGACGGCAAGAGCGCTTTTGTGCAGCTTATTGAGTCGGTTCACCAGATAGATGGGCTTGAGCGGATTCGATTCACCTCACCACACCCAAAAGGTTATGGCGATGATTTAGTGGAAGCTTACGGTCGTCTGCCGAAGCTTGTTGAAAACGCTCATCTTCCCGTCCAGAGTGGAAGTGATCGGATGCTTAATTTGATGCACCGTGGTTACACCCGTCAACGGTTTGTTGATTTAGTAGGCAAGCTGCGTGCAGTTTGCCCGGAGATGGGGGTAGGGACTGACATTATTGTTGGATTTCCTGGCGAGACAGAAGAGGATTTCGAGTACACCTTAAGTCTTTGCAAAGAAGTCGAATTCGACAACGCCTTCCTTTTCAAGTATAGCCGGCGCCGGGATACGCCTGCGGCATCTATGCCGGATCAATTGCCTGAAAAACTGATTGAAGAACGCCACGCCCGGTTAATGGAGTTGGCCGATAATATTCGGGCTCGTAAGTTGGAGGATTATGTTGGCCGAAAAATGGAAATACTGATTGAAGGTCGTAGCCGACGGAATGCTGATCGATTGGAAGGGCGTACACGGTGTAACAAGATTGTTGTGTTTGAAGGAAGTGAGCGATTCATTGGCCAGGTGATGGAGGTGCAGATTGAAAGCACAACCAAAACCACACTTTATGGCCGGTTATAATTTTACGTAATTGATATGCCTGAAATCACCTTATCCAATCTGTCTCTGATACTGGGGGTGATTTTTGTTGCAAAGGGGGCATGGGGGGTTGCTTGTTCTGAAAAGGCGATTGAAATTGTGAAGGCGTTTCCGCGTAATGATAACGCGGGATACGTCACGACTCTGGCTGCCATGCTGTGGTTTTTGTTAATCCTCAAAGGGGAAAGTATGAGTGATTTCGAACGGTATCGGATTCACTTTAATGGGTTCATTCTCATTACCGGAATCGGGGCCTGTATTTATCTAAAGGATTACCTTGCGGTGCGGGGAACGGCTGTATTGATGATTCTCCTAGCAAAGTTGATTGTCGATACTGCTCGTTGGCATGAGAGTGACTGGCGGTTGGTGCTGGTAACATTGGCCTATATCATGGTGGTGGCCGGGATGTGGTTTACTGCTTCCCCGTGGAGGATGCGGGACTTAATCCAGTGGGCTACGGCTGAAGAAGGCCGGTTCAAGAATTTATGCATTGGCCGTGTTGCCTTTGGGGTTCTATTGGTGATTCTGGGTCTAGTGATTTTCTAAAAGGAGAACTCAGTTCTATATTATTATGGCAGGGTTTGATCGGATTCTGGTGGTCCGGGGAGGGGCGATCGGGGATTTCATACTTACTCTACCGGTTTTCTCCGCTTTGCGAGAAACTTTTCGGCCTTCAATAATAGGGTCCTTGGCTCCAGTCGGGCGCGGGGAACTGGCTATGGCTGCAGGTCTGGCTGATGAAATGCAAGACTTGGACAAGCGTGAGTGGGCCGAATTTTTTGTTTCAGACGGGAATCCCGATCCAAAGAAAGCCAAGTGGTTGTCACAGTTTGATTTGGTTGTTTCATTTCTTCATGATCCTAAAAGGGTATGGGCGAATAACTTGAGAAGAATATCTTCTGCCCGTTTATTGGAGGGATGTTCCAGGCCTTCGGAAAATGGCGGGATGCATGCCTCGAAGGTTCTTTTGTCGGTTCTGGAGGAGATTGGTATTTCTGGATTGGATTCATTACCCCAGATTAATGTAGATGCTGCTGATAAAGGTCGGTATGGTTTGGCTGTTCATCCCGGTAGCGGGAGTGAATCCAAGAATTGGCCAGTAGCAAAATGGTGTGAGTTTCTCGGTAAATGGTTAGAGAATAATCGAGGCCGGCTTTTGGTGGTTGGAGGAGAGGCTGAAATTGGAAAATTGGATCAAATCCAACAGGCGATAAGTTCGGAGCAGGTCGATTTTCTGGAGAATGTGCCGCTTCCAGATTTGGCTCAGATGCTTAAATCCTCAAGGATTTTCATGGGCCATGATTCGGGGATAAGCCATCTAAGTGCAGCTTTAGGGGTACAGTCAGTAATTCTTTGGGGGGCTACTAACAGGATTCTCTGGGGTCCTCAGCATCATGATGTCCGCTTTATTCAGGCAGATGAAGCTATGGATTCAATCACTGTAGATGAGGTGCTGAAGGCAGTTGAGGGGGGGTAAGCAGTGGCTAAAGGCGTAAAAATTTCATAATTGGACAGGGAAGTCGATTTTTGTCAAAAATCGCTTGCACCCAGAGTGGGTTCTAACTATTCTTCGCGCCCTTTTCGGAAGAAAACAGAGGATTTTTGATGCCTACCAAGAAAGTAGTCAATAAGACGCGTAAGGCGGTCTCGAAGCGGTTCAAGGTGACTGCCTCGGGAAAAGTGAAGCGCAACCGTCAGGGTAAGCGTCACTTGCTTTCCAGTAAGAGTCCCAAGCGCCGGCGGCGTTTGGGGAGTGCTACGTATGTTGAGAAGGATGACATGCGTCGTATAACAGAGAGCCTTCCCTTCAGTCATTAAGGACACCCCATGCGATCAACCAATGGACCTGCTTCACGTAAACGCCGCAAGCGCTGGCTGAAATCCGCTAAAGGTTTCTGGCTGCGTCGCAGCAAGCTTTATCGTTATGCCAAAGACGCGCTGGATCATGGGCGTCAATATGCCTACCGGGATCGGCGTAACAAAAAGCGTGAGTTTCGCGCCCTTTGGAATGTGCGCATTAACGCGGGCTGCCGGGCAAATGATATTACCTACAGTCGATTTATTGAGGGCCTTAAAGCGGCTGAGGTTGAGGTGAACCGGAAGGTTTTGGCTGATCTGGCCGCTCAGGATGAGACCGCTTTTACCGAGTTGGTTAAGGTTGCCCAAGGGGGTCTGGAAGCAAAGGCGAAGTAGCGCTGAAACAGGCTTTTAAAACGGGCGACCGGCCGGTCGTCCGTTTTTTTGTTTGTGAGGTGAACCTGAACCACTACATTCCCAGAACAATATGTCGCTTCTAGATGAAATAGATCCACTGAAGGCCGAGGCTTTGGTTGAGTTTAACGCAGCGACTAATCAATCTTCTCTTGATCGGGCAAAGGGAGCCTGGTTGGGCCCTCAAGGCCGCTTTACCGGTTTGATGAAGCAAATGGGAGCGCTTTCAAAGGAAGATCGCCCTCTGGCAGGGCAGGCGATTAACGCGGCCAAAACCGAGATCGAAAAGGCATTACAGGAGGCACGTGAGCGTATAGAACTGGCAACCGCCGCACCCAGGGAACCGTCTGATTTTACGGCACCGGGCCGTCGCCCCAGTTTAGGGAGGCTTCATCCGCTTACTCAGGTGACTGAAGATATCGTAAAGAGTTTTCGTAAGCTTGGCTTTGTGGTGGCCGATGGGCCTGAGATTGAGGATGAGTATCACTGCTTTGATGCCCTTAATACTCCGGCAGATCATCCCGCGCGCGATGCGCAGGATACGTTTTATGTTGCAAGCGATGGTCGCCCTTTGTTGCGTACCCATACTTCCAGTGTGCAAATCCGGGTGATGAAGGAGCAGAAACCGCCGGTCCGCATTATTGTGCCCGGACGTGTGTATCGTCGGGATACAGCTGATGCCACGCATAATCCCACCTTTCATCAGGTCGAAGGACTGTATGTCGATAGGGATGTGACGGTTGCGGATTTAAAAGGGACCGTTGAGTTTGTCTTCCGGGAATTGATGGGCTCCAAAACCAAGATTCGTTTCCGGCCGCATTACTTCAGTTATACTGAACCCAGTTTTGAGATCGATTTCGCCAATTCATTAACCCGTAAGATGGGCAAGGACTGGCTGGAGATTGCCGGCTGCGGGATGGTGCATCCGGCGGTTTTGGAGGAGGTGGGGCTCGATCCAGAAGAGTGGAGTGGTTGGGCTTTCGGTTTTGGCATCGAACGTATAGCCATGCTGCGTTATGGGATTAATGACATACGTCTTTTTTACGAGAACGACACACGGTTTCTGCACCAGTTCTAAGGCATTATGAAGGTCACCTACAATTGGCTCAAGGAGTACGTCGATTTTGATTGGTCGGTTGAGGAGCTGGCAGAGCGTATTACCATGCTGGGAGTGGAGGTTGAAGGTATTGTAGAGGCAGGGGGAGCCTTTGAAGGGGTTGTGGTGGGTGAAGTTATTACGCGCGATCAACATCCCAATGCGGACAAGCTCTCGCTATGTAAGGTGAATGACGGCAGTCAGGAATTGCAGATTGTATGTGGGGCAGCCAATTTTCAGGTTGGTGACAAGGTGGCTCTGGCAACGGTGGGTACGAATATGCCGGTTGAAGAAGGGGAAAAGCCTTTTGTTATCAAGGAAGGAAAGATTCGTGGGGAGACTTCACAGGGAATGATGTGTTCAGGCAGTGAGCTTAAGCTTAACGAGGATCATGATGGGATTTTAATCCTGCCCAAGGATGCGACGGTAGGGCAATCCTTCGGAGAGCACATGGGGTGCTCAGAAAAGGATGCAGTTTTTGATTTGGAGGTAACCCCTAATCGGCCGGATCTCAATGGGGTAATCGGCCTTGCGCGAGAGATTGCTGCCCTGATAGGTAACGAGCTTAAAATGCCATTGGCAGATTTATCTGAAACCGGCCCAAAGGTTTCAGAGTCTGTTGCAGTAGAGATCAGGGATGTGGATTTATGTCCCCGCTACAATGCGCGCGTTATTCGAGGCATTAATGTTGGGCCAAGTCCCGCGTGGCTGAGTAGCCGATTGGAGCAGGTGGGGATTAGGCCCATTAACAATGTGGTTGATGCAACCAATTATGTAATGATGGAAACAGGGCAGCCCTTGCATGCATTCGACTTTAATCTGCTGTCCGAAGTTAAGGGTAAACGTACCGTGGTGGTTCGGCGCGCCTCGGCAGGCGAGAAATTTACCACGCTCGATGAGCAGAAACATGAGCTTTCTAACGATAACTTGCTCATTGCCGACTGTGAGAAGGGGATCGCGCTGGCGGGCGTAATGGGAGGGTTGAATACGGAGATCCAGAATGACACGCAGGATGTGCTACTGGAAACAGCTTATTTTAATCCACAAAACATCCGCGCAACCTCAAAGGGGCTGGGACTGCATACTGACGCGAGTTACCGGTTTGAGCGTGGAGCAGATATAGGCTGTGTTGACTGGGTTAGTCGGCGTGCGGCCAAGCTGATCTTGGAAGTAGCCGGCGGTGAGTTATTGGCTGGAGATGTGGATGAGTTCCCGGCTCAACCTGAGACGAGGGAGATAACCTTGAGGCATAGTCGGACCGATGCATTGCTTGGTATCGTTATTGAGCCAGCCAAGGCGGTTGATTATCTTCAGGGGCTGGATCTTGAGATGCTGTCGCAGGATGAGGGTTCGGCAACTTTCCGTATCCCAACCTGGCGCGTGGATTTGAAACGTGAGGTGGACCTGATTGAGGAGGTTTGCCGTGTGCACGGCGTGGATCAAATCCCGGCGACTTCACCAAGAGGTTGCATCGGAGAGAATGATTTTGATGCGCAGCATGATTCACTGGGGCAGGTGAGGGATGTTTTAACGGGCTTGGGTATTGATGAGGCACAAGGGCAGACCTTGATCAGTGATGAATCCGCTGCACTGATATCTGGGGATCTTGCGAGGTTAGAGTATCCGCTGGCGAGTGACATGAATGTTTTGCGGCCCAGCCTGTTGCCTGGGTTGCTGGATTCGCTGCGAAACAATCTCACACGACAAAACCGGAATGTTAAGTTGTTTGAGGTAGGCCGCATTTTTGCTGCGGGTCCGGTGGAGACGCGCAGCGTGGCATTGCTGTTAACCGGGGCTCTAAACGCCGCATTTTGGCAGGGAGAAGACACTAAAGTGGATGTGAGTGATCTCAAAGGGGTAATTGAAGAGTTGCTGGAATCCTTGGGAGTATATGGTGTGGAATTTGTTCGCCGAGAAGAAGTGGGGTCACTTTTTTTGGAATCAGCTGAGCTCCGTATGGGGAAGCAGACCATTGGGCAGATGGGGCAGTTGTTGCCGGTTTTAGGCAAGAGATATGAGGCGCGTGAAGCAGTGTATTTGGCTGAAATTAACCTTGATACATTACTTCAAAGGCGGACAACCAATAAATCCTTCAAGAGCCTCCCTCAGTTCCCGGCGAGTGAACGCGATGTGGCAATGATTGTGGATGAATCGGTAACCCATTCGGATGTGCTTGGGATAATAAAGAATATCAAACCGGCTAATCTTGTGGAGACGCAGCTCTTTGATGTGTTCCGTGGTAAGAATGTTTCTGAAGGACAAAAGAGCTTGGCGTATTCCTTTACCTACCGCAGTGCGGAAAAGACGCTGAAGGATAAGGAAGTGAATAGTGCTCACGACCAGTTAATTTCCGCCTTAAAGGAACAGTTGCCAGCAACCATTCGTGATACTTGATTGGGGAGCTTCTTAGGTAGGCTTTTCTCGGTATTACATGACATATATGGGCGATTAATAAGGTTCTGACTATAATCCCCACGGATCTTTATAATCGCTTTTCACTTTTGCATTAGGCGTTTTTAGGGTAGATTACGGTATGGATAACTGGGAAATAGCTCTGAGCGTGATGGTTGGCGTGGGTTTAAGCGCTGCCTGCGGGTTTCGTGTTTTTATTCCGCCTTTGGTTTTATGTGTTGCCGGCAAGGCCGGTCAGATGACTTTTGGGCCTGATTTTGCATGGATGACCTCTGATGTGGCTTTGGCGGCCTTCGGTTTGGCCGCAGCCTTGGAGGTGGGTGCTTATTATGTGCCTTGGCTAGATAATGCACTTGATACGGTTGCAGCTCCGGCAGCGGTGGTGGCTGGGACTTTAACCTCTGCATCTGTTTTTGGGGCTG
Organism: Verrucomicrobiota bacterium; assembly: GCA_030747505.1. Classification (GTDB taxonomy): domain Bacteria; phylum Verrucomicrobiota; class Verrucomicrobiia; order Limisphaerales; family UBA1100; genus UBA1100. Next base: position 57,014 of record JASLKQ010000009.1, read on the forward strand.
AAATGAGTCCTTGGCTCAAATGGTCTCTGGCGGCGATTGCCGGAGGCGGTGCAGCGGGAGCCGTGCAGTTGACCACCACGGTGACGCGCGGGGCATCCTCTGCCCTGACCGGGGGATCGGGTAACTGGATTGTGTCGACAGGTGAAGGAATAGGGGCCGTGGTGACGGCTATTCTGGCAATTGTGATACCGGCCCTGGTCTTCTTTGGGCTAGTGTTACTGGCTGGTTACATTATCTATCGCAATCCGCTCAAGATGTATCGTCAATGGCGTGCCCGCAATCTGCCTGAGGGACCGGTTTCTGAGCCTAATGTAATGGCTGCTTAGCTTCCTGAAGCCTGAGGTTGACCCTTATCCTTCTTTCTTTAGCATGCTCCTATGCATGCGGCTCTGATTCGTTTGTTGGCCTTCGCCATACTTGTTTTTCCGTTTGTTCTTAAGGCTGATAATTGGCCAGCCTGGCGTGGCCCATTTGGGACAGGCAAGACAACTGAAAAGGGATTTCCAATTGAATGGTCCCGTCAAAAGAATGTGCTCTGGAGGGTGGATCTTTCAGAACGCGGAAATTCTTCCCCGATAGTTTGGGGTCAGAAGGTTTTTGTTACTCAGGCCCTCGAAAGCCAGGGTTTGCGTCAACTTATCTGTTTCGAGCGTAAAACCGGAAAAACTCTATGGAAAAAAAGTGTGGAGTTTGGCCGCAAGGAACTGACACACCGCACAAACCCTTATTGTTCTGCCTCAGCTGTTACTGATGGAAAGAGGGTAATTGTATCCCATGCTTCAGCTGGGGTGTTTTGTTATGACATGGAAGGCAGGGAGCTCTGGCGCAGAAATTTAGGGGAGCAGGAACATATCTGGGGCAACGGAGCTTCACCGGTTTTGTATAAGGATCTTTGCTTCCTGAATTTTGGTCCGGGTCCGCGTACTTTTCTCGTTGCCTTGAATGTTAAGGATGGAAAAACCGTATGGCAGCATGATGAAAAGGGGGGAGATTCAGGAATGGCCAAGGAGGGTGAGAAGGATAAATGGATTGGATCATGGACCACACCCATTGTCATTGATGGCAAAAAAGGTGATGAATTACTGATGAGCTACCCGGGTCGCGTGGTGGGTTTTGATCCATTGAAGGGAAAGGAAATCTGGAACTGCGGAGGCCTGAATCCACTGGTTTATACCTCCCCACTTTATGAGGACGGATTAATTGTAGTCATGGGCGGCTTTCGGGGA